>JBEEHO010000310.1:0-12352 GCA_041167425.1 Verrucomicrobiota bacterium
TATTTACACCACGCTCGATCCCACGGTGCAGGTGACGGCCACGCAGGCGCTCGAGACGCAACTGAGCAAGATCGAACATCAATCAAATTTCCATCATCCGACGAAAGCGAATTACCGGGCACCGGAAGAAGGCGAGGATTCCTCGATGCCCTATCTCGAAGGGGCGGTGGTCGCGATCGATAATTCGAGCGGTGGAATCCGCGCGCTGGTCGGCGGCCGCGATTACGCGCAGAGCAAATTTAATCGCGCTCTGCCGCCAGCCAACCGGCAGGTCGGTTCCTCCTTCAAACCTTTTGTCTACGCAGTGGCCTTTTCCCACGGACTTTTGCCGGGCGCAGCCGTCAGCGACGGTCCGATCCAGCCCGGAGAAATTCAGGGGGCGGGCAATTGGACGCCGGGAAATTCCGACGGCACCTATGGCGGCATTCAGCCGGTTTCCTATGGGCTGATCCATTCGCGCAACACGATGAGTGTGCGCGTAGGCGAAATCGCCGGGCTCGATGACGTGCAGAAAATCGCGACGACCGTCGGACTGGGCGAAAATATTCCGCACGGTCCGGCGATTTTCATCGGCTCGTTCGAAACCAATCTGAAAGATCTGACGGCGGCCTACACCATTTTCCCAAACGGTGGCGTTCGAAAACAGGCATACGTCATCGAGCGGATCGACGATCAGGATCACAATCCGATCTACCGGGCGGCGCACGTCACCATTCCCGCGCTTGATGCCGGCTCGGCCTGGATGACTTCGGAATTAATGGAGCAGGTCCTCACCAGCGGCACCGCGGCCAGCGCAAAGTCGTTAGGCTTCAAGCTTCCGGCCGCGGGAAAAACCGGAACGACGAATGATTACAAGGACGCGTGGTTTATCGGCTACACCAATGCGCTGACCTGCGGCGTGTGGGTCGGATTCGATCAACCCCAAACGATTATCCCGCGCGGATACGGCGCGGCCCTGGCCCTGCCAGTCTGGACGCAAACGATGACGAAAGCGGCCCAGCGTTATCCCGCGCGTCCGTTACAATCGACGCTGCCGATGACCCGCGCGACGGTTTGCACCATCTCGAACCATCTCGCCACCACCGGATGCAATGCCGCCGGCACGGCCTACGAAATCACCCTGCCCGAGGGCCATGTCCCCGAGGTCGTTTGCGAAGTTCACGGCGGCACGCAGACACAGTTCGCGCAAAAATTGCAGGACATGGAACAAAAGGCGGTAACGGTTCCGAACCGCCTCTTTCAATCGTTCCGGAAATTTTTCGGCGGCAAGTGAGGTAAGATACGATCATGGCCGTCACTTTATTTCGAATCGCGGCGGCTCTTTGTTTACTGGCCGTCGGTCTCGGAGCATTCGGCGCGCATGCCTTGAAGTCGACGCTGCAAGGCAACGGGATGCTGGAGGTCTGGAACAAAGCCGTGCTCTACCATTTTTTGCACGCGATCGCGCTTCTCGTTCTCGCGCTGCACGCCACGGGTAATCGCGCGGCGTATTATTTGATCGCGGCCGGCATCGTCCTCTTCAGCGGGAGTCTCTATGCGCTGGCGTTGACGAATGTCCGCTGGCTTGGCGCCATCACGCCCATTGGCGGTCTTTGCTTTCTGGCCGCCTGGGCCTGGCTCATTATTTCGCCGAAGTTGTAGCCACGGCCCTGTGGGCCGTTTTACTGCAAGCGCGGCGCGTTTCGGATGACGGCCCACAGGGCCGTGGCTACAACTCGTGACGGCACTTGTCGCGATCGCCCCCGCGCTGATACTCTGCCTCCGCTGATGTTTACCCATTTGCTCGAAACGCAGAAGACCGCGATCACCGCCATCGTTTTTGTCGGCACGTTTTTTCTCGCGCTGACGATCGGCCGGTTGCTCAAGCGCCGCGCGGGAGTGCGCCTCGGCGTTCCCTTCCAGCTTTTTTGCATCACGCTCGCTTTCTACGCAGCGATCTCCGTCTATGGAGTGAATGTCGGTTGGCGCAATCACGTCGACGCAGCCGCCATTCTCCTGACCACGGCTTTCGTCGTCGCCCTGCTCGATCGTTACCTTTGGGATACCTACTTCGAAAAAAAACGGCAGACGCCGATTCCGGAATTCCTGCGGCAGGTCGTCGCGCTTTTCATTTACCTGATCGCGTTGCTGCTGGTCTTGAGCGTCGTTTATCACGCCGAGACTCAACTGAAAGGGTTGCTCGCCGGCTCGGGCATCCTGGCGATCGTTCTCGGATTCGCCACGCAGGACCTCTTCGGTGGCATCATCGCCGGAATCGCGTTGCAAATCAGCCGGCCCTACAAAGTGGGCGACTGGCTCAATATCCAGGACCGTTTCGCCGAAGTGATGGAAATCAACTGGCGCTCGACCAGGCTGCGCACGAACGACGGGATTTACCTCGATATTCCGAACTACTCCATCGCCCGCGGAACGATCGTCAACCTTCATTACCCGACGCAAATCCACGCGATGCGCTTGCGCGTGGGAGTCGATTACAATGTGCCGCCGAATCGGGTCAAGGATTCGCTCATGCGCGCGACCACCAGCGCGGAGGGCGTCGTCCCGGAGCCGCGTCCGAAGATTTATGTGATGGATTTCGCCGAGTCCGCGGTCACCTACGAAATCAAGTTCTGGATGGGAAACCACGCCGCTTTCAACGACATTTGTGACGCGATCCGGACCAACATTTGGTACGAATTCAAACGCCAGCGGATCACCATTCCGTTTCCGATCCGGACCCTTCACCTGGAGCGGCGGCGGCAACGGACCGTGCCGGAAGGATTCGCTGAGGCTCAGGCCATCCTGCGGGGCGAACCGCTTTTCGATTGCCTCGACGACGCGCAGCTGGACAACGTGTTGCACAGCGCCCGAATCAACCATTACGGCCGGGGCGAACGCGTGATCGAGGAAGGAGCGGAGGGCGACTCGATGTTCATCGTGCTTCGCGGCAGCGTGCACGTTTCCGTTTTGCGAAACGGCGCCCACATTCGCCTCGGAGGCATGCGGTCGGGCGATTGCTTTGGCGAGATGTCGTTGCTGACTGGTGAGCGGCGCTCGGCCACGATTCGCGCGGACAGCGATTGCGAAGTCCTGGAAATCAGCAAGGACGTCATGGGTGAGGTGATGCGGGATTCGCCCCAGTGCCTGGTCCAGCTCAGCGAAATCCTGGCGAAGCGGAAACTTGAAGGCGAAGGCATCCTGAGAGATGCGACGCAGCAGGATGATAGCGCGAACAAAGAGCGCGAGTATCGCGCCTCGTTTTTGCGCCGCCTCCGAACGGTTTTCGAATTGTAGGAACGCAACGCCGCTGTAGCCGCTTCGCTGTGCGCAACACCGGCATTCACAGCCGAGGCGACTCGCGCCGTCCACAGGGCGGCGGCTACAGGATTTACCCATTGCCAGCGAGGTAAAACTTACTAAAGTCCCCCACTTTCAACGGAGCCACTATGACCTCGCTTGCCTTCAACATTCTTGATTCCGGTGTCCCGCTCTCAATGGTTTGCGCGGTCGCTGGATTGCTCTTCGCTTTTTTCCTGATCAAGGCGGTCATCCGGTTGTCCCCTGGCAATGAGAGAATGCGGCAAATCGCCGGCGCGATCGAAGAAGGCGCCAAGGCCTATCTAAAACGTCAGGTCGTCACCATCAGCGCGATCGCAGTTGTCATTTTCATTCTTCTCTTCTTCGTCCGGGACAAAGCCACCGCCCTCGGGTTTCTGATCGGCGCCTTTTGTTCGCTCGCCGCCGGATATATCGGCATGCGCATCGCAGTGCTGGCAAACACCCGCACCGCCCAAGCCGCCAGCCAGTCGCGCTCCGCGGCGATGCGGGTCGCGTTTAATGGCGGCGCTGTCACCGGCCTTCTTGTCGTGGGTCTGGCTTTGCTCGCCGTCGGTCTTTTCTACACGCTGGTGAAGCAGTGGATGGCGCCGGAGCTCGCAGTGAAAAGCCTGGTCGGGCTGGCGCTGGGTTCGAGCCTGATCAGCGTTTTCGCGCGACTCGGCGGCGGCATTTATACCAAGGCCGCGGACGTGGGTGCGGACCTCGTGGGAAAAATCGAGAGCAACCTCGAGGAAGATGACCCGAGAAATCCGGCCACCATCGCGGACAACGTGGGCGACAATGTGGGCGATTGCGCCGGCATGGCCGCGGACGTTTTCGAAACCTACGCTGTCAGCTTGATCGGCGCGATTCTGGTCGGCGCGCTAACCCTGGCCGCGTATCCGGCGGCCGTCATTTATCCCTTCGTTCTCGGCGGGATCTCGGTTCTCGGAGCAATCATTGGCATCCTTTTCGTTAACCTCAGCGGCGGAAAGCCGGCGACTGTTTTGATGGGCGCGGTCGGCGCGAGCGCGGTCGTCTCAGCCATCCTTTTTTGGCCGGCGACTCACATGCTTTTCCCAGCATCGGTCGTGATCGCAGGCGTGGAGCGTTCCGCAAACGATCTCTATTTCGCTTCCCTGGTCGGCTTGCTCATGACCGGCGTGGTCGTCGTCATTACAAATTATTATACTTCCATGAGCTATTCTCCGGTCCGGAAAATTGCCAAAGCTTCCGAGACGGGTCACGCCACCAATATCATCGCGGGACTGGCCACCGGACAGCACGCCACGGCGCTGCCGGTCGGTTTTATCGGCATTGCGATCCTGCTCAGTTACCACTTCGCCGGTCTCTACGGCATCGCGATCGCCGTCATGAGCATGCTCTCCATGGCTGGGATCATCATCTCGCTCGATGCCTTCGGTCCGATCACCGATAACGCGGGCGGCATCGCGGTCATGAGCAATCTCCCGAAGGAAATCCGCGGCATCACCGATGAACTCGACGCTGTCGGGAATACGATGAAAGCGGTCACGAAAGGTTACGCCATCGCGTCGGCAGGTCTGGCGGCGCTGGTTCTTTTCGGTTCCTACGTCGAAGAACTCAAGGCGCATTACGGAGCGAATCATCGGACCTACTCCTTCGATTTTTCTTTGAATGATCCCAAAGTGATCATCGGCCTTTTTATTGGCGGATTGCTGCCGTTTGTTTTCACCGCGTTCAGCATGGACGCAGTGGGCAAAGCGGCCGGCGCCGTGGTGCGCGAAGTGCGCCGGCAATTGACCGCGAAGCCGGGAATTTTGCGCGGCGAAGATGTCCCGGAATACGGGACATGCGTCGACATCGTGACCAAGGCCGCGCTCCGGGAAATGATTGTTCCCGCGCTCCTGCCCGTGGTTTTTGTTCTCGCCGTGGCGATGATCAAACCGCTCGGCCCGGTGGTCCTGGGCGGAATGCTTGTCGGCACCATCGTGACCGGACTCTTTGTCGCGATCGCGATGACCTCGAGCGGTGGCGCCTGGGACAACGCCAAAAAGTATATCGAAGAAGGTAACCTCGGCGGCAAAGGCTCCTTCGCCCACGCCGCTTCGGTGACCGGCGACACAGTCGGTGATCCTTACAAGGACACCGCCGGGCCCGCGATCAATCCGATGATCAAGGTCGTGAACATCGTCGCGATCCTGATCATCCCGATTTTCTTTTAGGGGGGGTCGTCCTCTTCTGTAGCCGCCGCCCTGTGGCGGCGCGCAGGCAACGTTCTATCCTGCGCTTCGCACAGCGAAGCGGCTACAGGAGGACGGACAGCCTAAGGAGCTATTCTTTATCCTTCTCGACTTTGGTGATCTGCGAGTAGAGCCCCTGCCATTTGCCGTCTTTCTTTTCGAAGACATCGACCACGCGATAGTCGCCATCGATATCCTTGCCCTTGTAGGTCGCCTTCATTTTCACCGAGCCGGTGACATACGCGTAATTGTCCCCGAGCATTTTAACTTTGGCATCGCTCATCGCGGCGGATTTGCAGACAAAAGTTTTGTCCCCGAGTTCCTTGATATCCTGTGCCTTCGTCATGGTCGTGCCGTCAGAATCGGTCAGGGTCCAATCCTCGGCCTCGACGGTTTTTAGGAAAGCGGTGTCGCCTTTCACATAAGCCTCCAGCCATTGCTGCTCGAGCGCCTTGAGCTCGCTGTCGGCCGGCGAACCGAAGGCCATTGTCGCAAGACCCGCGATCATAAGTGACGTGATAAGAGTAATTTTCATGGCGCGATTCTGATTTGACAGAAGAGGCGAGTCAATCCACAACTGTGCCCCACCCTCTTCCCTTTTCGGACGGGAGATCGAAGGCAAATCCCATGGAAGAAAAGCGCGATTATCAGCTTGTCTCGGCGGACCAGACGGCTTTGAAAAAGGAACTGGCCAAGCCCGACGCGGGCGCGACTCCTTTCAAAGTGGTGGTCGATCCCGAGATGCGCGTGAAACTGCGTCGCGCCTTAATCGAGTTGATCGATTATCACGACGAGGCCCTGGCCGAACACTTTGCCGAAGGAAAGCTGGCGCTCGAATCCTACAAGGAATACATCGAGCTTTTTGCGCGCAGCCTCAAAGAGACGATGGAAAGCCGCGAGGGCGTCTCCTATATGCTCCGGGCCGTCGGGTTCGAAGTTCCCGCGGAGGAAATCAATCTTCATCCGGATTTGCGCTGGAAGCGCGGAAAGCCGGGCGCATTCGGCTCCAGTCTCCTTTAGACCCGTGGGAATTTTGTCCCGCCAAAAACTCTTGGTTTCACGAAACCCAACTGACAGAATTCCGCGCTAAACCCCATGCCGACGGTCTTACTCATTGAAGACGACGTGGAAAGCCGTAAACGGATTGCGCGTCTCTTCGCCGGCAAAGGCTGGGAGGTGCTCGAGTCGGAAGACGGCAAGTCGGGAATCGACCTGGCCCTCGCCAAACGGCCCCAGGTAATTGTTTGCGATTTGTTGCTGCCAAAGATGAGCGGCCTCCAGGTTTGCCGCGCGATTCGAGAGAAATTGGATTCGCCCAAGATCGTCATTATGGCGGGCCGCCATTACGATATCGATCGCGACGCGGTTCTGGAAGCCGGCGGCGACGGTTACTTCGTCAAGCCGTTGAAGTGGGAAAAAATCGCCGCGGCGATCAAACGCCCCCGGCGCCGCGCGGGAAAACTGACCGGACGCAACTCCCGCGCACTCAAATTTCATCCGCCCTCAACGCGCATTAAATTTTGGGGGGTCCGTGGATCGATCCCGGTGCCGGGTCCGTCAACGATCGGTTACGGCGGAAACACCACCTGCGTGGAGATTCGGACCAACGGCGAAATCATCGTGCTCGATGCCGGTTCTGGAATCCGACAGCTGGGAATTTCGCTTGAGGAAGAATTTGGCTCCGCGCCGATCAATCTAACCCTGCTGCTGACACACACGCACTGGGACCACATCCAGGGACTTCCATTTTTTCTGCCGGCCTACAAAGCAAAAAACAGAATTCGCGTGCTGGGCTATGAGGGGGCGCGCGCCGGCCTCGCCACGATCCTGGCCGCGCAAATGGAGGTTCCCTTTTTTCCGGTGAGCTGGAGCGACTTACCGGGAACGATCAAGATTCAGGAACTCAAGAAAATGACGTTCTCAATCGGCTCGGTGCGGGTGCGATCGAGATTTTTGAATCACCCCGGGATCTGCGCCGGTTACCGGCTCTACACCAAGGAGGGTTCCATCGCTTTCTTGCCGGATAACGAGCCGTTTGAACCTTTGAAACTAAAACTGGCGGAGCGGGATGGAGTCCACCCGCATCGGGCGCGCGCCCAAGCGGTCGTGCAACGGTCAAAGCTGGTCGAGTTTCTCAAGGATACGGATGTGCTCATTCTCGATACGCAATACACTGATGAAAAATATCAGGATCACATCGGCTGGGGACACGGCGCCTTGAGCCGCGTCGTTTCGCTGGCCCTCGAGGCTCGGGCGAAGAAATTGTTTTTGTTTCATCACGACCCCGCTCACAGCGACGAACAGATCGACGAAATGCTGGAGCGAGCCCGCCTCCTGGTGCTGGAAAGCGGCCGGCCGCTGGAAGTGGAAGCAGCGAGAGAGGGCGCCGAAATCTGGTTGAGCGGGCGAGGGCCTGCCCGATAGTTGGCCGGTCATCCACTTGCAGTGGAGACCAAGTGCGTCTTAGGTCTTTCGCTCAGGCCGTTGATGCCTCGTAGTGTAATGGTAGCACCAGAGATTCTGGATCTCTTTGTCAAGGTTCGAATCCTTGCGAGGCAGCGGAGAATCGATTTTTTCGAGACGTTATCGCACACTCCCGGACTGAAAGTGCTGCGGGATTCGGTCGAGTTTCAGATTGTTTCTGACGCCACTCTCCCGCACAGCCCAGCCTTTCCCTTGCAGACCTGGGGGTCCCTTTATCTCCGTCCACTGGCCGTCGCTTTTTAAAACCGCTAGCCTCGCGCTGCCGAAGTACTTCATCTGTGGGCCGCCCGGCCCGTCCAGGGATGGAAAAGCAAGTGCCATCGTCCCATCAGCGATATGATAAATCAGAAGGTGCATCAGCACACTGTCAGTAGGACCGATCTGTCCGGTTGAATAGTTTCCGGCCAGCCGCACCTCGTTCGCCCATGTCAGAGCGAGCGAGTCGTACGCGCCATTGAGTGAGGAGCGGATCACGCGCGCACCGGAAAGATGCGTCTGCGATACCCGTGCGCGAACGACAATCCATCCGTCCAGCGGCGAGATCAGCAGACTCTGGTAAAATTTGGGGCTGATGGATCTCTGCAAGACACGCACTGGGATGGCGTCCGATAAATCCTTGATCGTTCGGCCCCGCTCCGGCACCGGTGCGGCACTGCTGCTGGCCGGGAAAAAGACAAACGCAACTCCGAGCACAAGCAGCGACCGGCCCAGATCTGTCATCGCACTTCCGGTTCCTTCGGGGACAAAGGGCCGCTTAGGGCGCCGGGGTCGGCAGAGTGCGCGCGAAATCTTCCCGTTGCTTTGCTGTCTGTCTTTCTTCGTCTCTATTTCGCATCGGCGCTTCCTCCTTCGGCCCTGAGGCACAACCGAATTGAAAAAATGCGCCGAGGGTCACGACAAAGAGCAGAGCCGTTTTCATATCGAAAGGTAAATTCTTTCCGGGAGGAGCGCAATCTATCCGGTCACTCCCTTACCCACCAGCGGGCCAAATTCCCGCGAGCCGCGCCTACGGCAAATGCAATGCTCGCCGAACTGGAATGGAGAGCCGGCCCGTCACCCGCTGCGCATGATTCTTCTGCAAGCGGGCGATCGCATCGCTGACTTCTTCGGAATTGATTCCATCAATCGGCCCGCAATAATAGCCCCGGTTTCGCAAGCAAACCTGAAGCGCACCCACGTAAGCCGGATCCCGAAGCAAATCGCGGCCGGAGCGAAGATAGTAGAAAAAGCGAACCCCACTATGAGGAGCGAAGTCGGTCGGATACAATGTGGGCGTCTGATGGAATACCCCCCACTCGTCCCGGGGCGCGAGCGGATCGGTCGAATGGAAAAGCGGATCGTCCGAGGCCCGGGCGAAGGCAATGGACATCGCAATCAATGAGACGACGAGAAAGAAGCGAATGGGAGTAGGAAACATAAATCGTTCTGAACTAGACCGCCTGACAGAATAAATCACGTGGAGCTTCCGGGGGCGAGCGCAAAAAAAGCGGACGGTCATGATTGGCCACGATGTTTCTAACTCGTCACCCGCTTACGCGTCGGAAACGTTTTCACGCCGCCTGGCTTTGAAGAATGTTTGCAGCAGACCGGCGCACTCTTCCTGGAGAACGCCCGCCGTAATTTCGCAGCGGTGATTAAACGACGGGAATTGCACCAGGTTGACCACGCCGCCAGCCGCACCAGCCCGGAGATCCGGACAGCCGAAGACCACGCGCCGCATGCGCACGTGCACCAGCGCTCCGGCGCACATCGCGCAAGGTTCCTTGGTTACGTAAAGATCACAGTCGTTCAACCGCCAGTCGCCCATGGCCGCCTCCGCTTGCGTGATCGCGAGCATCTCGGCATGCGCGGTAGCGTCCTTCAACAGTTCCACCTGATTATACGCGCGCGCGATGATCTTTCCCTTCCGCACGACGACGGCGCCCACCGGCACTTCCTCTTTCTCGAAGGCCTTCGCCGCCAGACGCAACGCCTCTTTCATAAAAGAAGCGTCGTTTTGCGGATCGATGAAATTATCCAGGTCCATGGGCCTTACGACTGTTCTCAATGGAGCTGAACACGTCCATCCGGAAAGAACGGATCGAACTAAATATAACCATGAAAAAATACTGCGCGCTTTTCATTACCTGCGTCCTAACGCTCGGGACGGCCGGTGCCGCGACGGAACAGGAAATCGTCAATCAATCCGCCTCGATCCTGCGGAATTTTCGGAGGATGCCCGAGAAGGCTATTCCCGCCATGGTTCTGCGCAACGCCAGGGGCCTCGCCATTATCAGCGTGGTAAAGGTGGGCTTCGGGATCAGCGGCAAAGGTGGGCAGGGTGTGGTCGTGGCCCGCACTGGCGCTGGGTGGTCGGGTCCGTCGTTTGTGGGGACCGGCGGAGCCGGGTGGGGCCCGCAGATAGGCGCGGAAATCACCGATTTCGTATTCGTCCTGAATACGAACGAAGCAGTGCGCGCATTTTCGCGCGACGGGAATGTCACGCTGGGCGCCGATGCGAGCGCCGCGGCGGGCCCGGTGGGACGCGACGCGCATGTGGGTGTAACGCCAACTGCGGCGATTTATACTTACAGTCGGAGCAAGGGACTCTTCGCGGGCGCGTCGCTCGAAGGAGCTGTCATCGCCACGCAAAAAACGGCTAACGCGCGCTACTACGGGCGGTCGGTCCGTGCGCATGAAATCCTCACCGGGCGCGTCGCCGCACCGCGCGGGGCCAGTGTTCTTCGTTCAGCGCTCGGCCGCTGAGGTGGAGGGGCGCTCTCCACAAATTTTCTTTACAACGCGGCTCTTACTTCGGCACGTTCAGCGCGTGCGGATGTTCCTCGCGTTCATGGCTGCGGTTTCACTGGCGGCGACGACATCGGCACAGGAACAGGAAGGTAAACTGGCCGATCGCCTCTTGCGGCCAAACATGGCGCTGGCGAATTCCGCGCAGCACAAGCAGTTCGTCGGCAATGGCGTCATCCTTGATAAGCGCGCGCCGGTCAGGAGTTTTTACACCCCGGAAAAATCAATCACGAAATCATTTGCCGGCGAGAGTACTTTCTCCCCGCAACAATTCGCCGTGCGCCATTTCAGGACGGGGGGTTCCCCGGCGAATATTTCCACCAGGTCGGTGCTGACCAAAACCGATACTGTGTATGCGGCGCCGGCAGCTCGGGACAGTCACGCGACCGCGCAAACCAACAGGAGCGTGGCGGCGAGCTCGTTCACGGGCAATCGGCCTTTTCTCGATCGAGGCAAGAGCCAGAAAGCGTTGAGCGTCCACGATACGCCGCTCACCGTTGAGCAGGTGCGAGAATTGTTGAACAAAAACAAATAAGCGCTCCGGTCTCTGCATATTGCCCCATGCAACCGGACGAAGCCCTCTCCCTTCTCAAGCAAGGCGCCGCGCAGATCATCAGCGAAGCGGAGCTCCGCCAAAAGCTCGCGCTGGGCCGTCCTCTGCGCGTCAAACTCGGCGTCGATCCGACGAGTCCGGATCTTCATCTCGGGCACGCCCTGATCCTGCGGAAGCTGCGCCAATTCCAGGATCTCGGTCACGAAGCCGTTTTGATCATCGGCGATTTCACCTCGATGATCGGCGACCCGAGCGGACGCTCGGCGACTCGTCCGCAGCTGAGCCGCGACCAGGTCCTGGCTCACGGCGAGACTTATCGAGCCCAGGCGTTCAAGGTGCTCGATCCGGCCCGGACGCGCATCGTTTCGAACGGTGAGTGGTTCGAGAAAATGCGATTCGAAGAAGTCATTCGCCTCAATAGTCTGGTTACCCTGCAGCAAATGCTCCAGCGCGAGGATTTCCGGAACCGGATCGACCGGCAACAACCCATTCACGCACACGAAATTCAATATCCCATCATGCAAGGCTGGGACTCCGTCATGGTGCAAGCCGACGTTGAGCTCGGCGGAACGGATCAACTTTTCAACAATCTGGTGGGGCGGGATCTGCAGAAGTTGGAAGGCCAGCCGCAGCAGGTCGTTCTTGTCCTGCCGATTCTCGAAGGCCTGGATGGCTCGAAGAAAATGAGCAAGAGCCTGGGCAATTATGTCGGACTGAACGAATCCGCTTCCGAGATCTTTGGCAAGCTCATGAGCATTTCCGATGAGTTAATGGCGCGTTATTATCCGCTCCTGCTCGGCCAGACCCTGGATCCCGGCGCGCATCCGTTGGAAGCGAAGAAGCACCTCGCCACCACGATTGTGGAAACATATCACTCGCGCGAGGCGGCCCGGAAAACTCTGGAAGAATGGAATGCGCGTTTTAGCGAAAAGAGGTTGGGTGACGCGGAGCTCCCGACATTCCGTCCTGAAAACACCGACCTCGTTTCCATTGTCGTCACGGCCTACGC
>JBEEHO010000311.1:0-9363 GCA_041167425.1 Verrucomicrobiota bacterium
TCGCACCGGTCCACTGATCTAACCGACAAAGAACTGCCGACAGAAGTAGCGGCTTGCGCTTGCCCGCTCAAGATTTATTTATCAGGGGCGCGCATCGTCGCGCTGGCTGCTGTGTCTATTTCCGAATCTTCCATTCTTGTCACTGGTGGCGCCGGGTTCATCGGCTCCAATCTCGTGCTCACCCTGCAGGAGCGAATACCTGGGACGCGCCTGACGGTGATCGACGATTTTCGCTCCGGGGATTTCAAGAACCTGGCCGGTTACGATGGCGATTTCGTCGCCCAGAATCTGGCCACGCTTGAGTGGCCGCAGCAATTCGGTGAGGAAGAATTCGACGCGATTTTTCATCTCGCCTCGATCACCGACACGACCCTGCACGATCAGTTCGTCCAGGTGCACGACAATGTGGAAAGCTTTCGCCGGCTGCTGGATTTCGCCCGGCCCACCCGGACCCGAATCATCTACGCCTCGTCTGCCTCGACTTATGGCGCAGCAACCACTGCCAGCGTGGAGACGAATGGCGCCGCGCCCGCAAATGTTTACGCTTTCTCGAAGGCGATGATGGACAACCTCGCTCGTCGCGCGGCCAGCGAATCGGAGGACTGGATCATCGTCGGGTTGCGTTACTTCAACGTCTACGGCCCACGCGAAGCGCACAAAGGCGTGCCGGCCAGCATGGTTTATCATCTCGCGCGGCAGATGAAGGCCGGGCAGCGCCCCCGCATTTTCAAGCAGGGCGAACAGCAGCGCGATTTCGTTTATGTGAAGGACATTGTCGAAGGCAGCATCCGCGCGCTCGAGGCAAAAGAGAGCGGCATTTACAATCTCGGCTCAGGCCGCGCCCGCTCCTTCAACGAGCTGGTGGAAGTCTTGAACCGCTCGTTAGGCACCGATTTCGAGCCCGATTACATCGAGAACCCGCACGCGCATTACCAGAATTTCACCCAGGCGGATCTAGCCCAGGTTCACAGCAGCCTGGGCTACGAGCCGAAATATCCGCTCGAGACCGGCGTGGCTGATTACATGAAATGGCTCTACCCGGAGGAGAGGCAATGACCACCAACAAGCGCGTGTCATCCCGAGCCGCGCAGATGACGAGGGACCTCGCAGGCGGTCTAGTGCTAGCGCGGAAGGGATGGCGTCTTCGTCGGGCAGCGCGTGATGCTTTTCTGTGTAGCGCAAACTGCGCCTGGGGTCCCTCGCCGGCGGCGCGGCACGGGATGACAACCAGGAACTAATCATGAAACCGAAGAAATCAGATCTGCTCGTCGAGGAAGTCGAACATATCGACATTAAAGAACACAACGTCGTCCCGCTCGTCGAAGCGATGAGCAAGATGGCGTTTTCCGCCCGCGACCTCGGCCGCGCCGCGCAGATTTACGATCAGATGATCCGCGACGAGGATTGCGCGATCATTCTTTGCCTGGCCGGTTCGCTCTTTTCCGCGGGCCTGAAAAACGTCGTGGTCGATCTGATCCGCCACAACATGGTGGACGCGATCGTCTCGACCGGCGCCATCATCGTCGACCAGGATTTTTTCGAAGCGCTCGGCTTCAAGCATTACAAGGGCGATGTTTTCATGAGCGACGACATCCTGCGCCGGCTCGCCATCGATCGCATTTACGACACCTACATCGATGAAGATCAGTTGCGGATTTGCGACGCCACCACGGGTGAAATCGCCGATTCGCTCCCGCCGCGCCCGCATTCGTCGCGCGAGTTCATCAAGGCGATGGGTCAGTATCTGACCGAACACGCCAGGAATCGCGACTCTGTCGTCTTATCTGCGTTCGAGAAGAACGTGCCGATCTTTTGTCCGGCCTTCAGCGATTGCAGCGCCGGGTTCGGATTGATCCATCACCAGTGGCATCATCCGGACAAACATCTCAGCCTCGATTCGGCGAAAGATTTTCTCGAGCTCACGAAGGTCAAGATCGATTCGAAAACCAGCGGGCTGCTCATGATTGGCGGCGGCGTTCCGAAAAATTTCGCGCAGGATACGGTCGTGGCCGGCGATTACCTGGGCTTCGACGTCGGCATGCACAAATACGCCGTGCAGATCACGGTCGCGGACGATCGCGATGGGGCACTTTCCGGTTCGACACTGAAGGAAGCGAATTCCTGGGGCAAGGTGGATCTCGGGGCCGAGCAGATGGTTTACGCCGAAGCTACTTTAGCGCTGCCTCTTCTGGCCGGCTACGCCTACCACAAAGGCAATTGGAAAAATCGCGCCGCGCGAAATTACGCGACGTTGTTGGACAAGTAGCTGTAGCCGTCGCCGTGCGGGCGACGTGAGGGCGGTCGCGTCTGCCCACAGCGCTTCGCACAACGAAGCGGCTACAGGAAGAAGTGGCGACGCCCTACCCTTCCCAAAAGAATTTCGTGGGGCGTTCGATCTCGGGCGGGAGACTTTTGTGCACCGGGCAATTGAGCGCGGCATTCTCGAGCAGGGCGCGCTGCGGTGTAGTCGCCGGCAAAGGAATGTGAACCTCGGACGGTAATCCGATGATTCGGCGCGGCGCGTCGTTCGACATCTCTTTGCTCACGTTCACCGTCATTCCTTTTACATCGAGGCCATGTTCCTGCGCAGCCATGGCCAGGATGGTGCTCATGCAGGTTCCGAGCGCCGTGGCGACAAGATCGGTCGGCGAAAACGATTCTCCCTTGCCCTTGTTGTCCGTGGGCGCGTCGGTTGCAATCTTGGCGTGAGATGGACCGTGGACCGCGTCGCAATGGAGATCGCCCGTGTATTCGATGCAGATGTTGACCATGACCCAATATGGGCAAGCGCATTGCTGAAGCAATGAGGTCTCGCGCTTGTCATCCGGAGTCGCGCACAGGGCGAGGGACCTCACACAAGCGCACCCGCACGCTTGCGCCAAGTGCGCATCGCCCATGCTTTCGAGGCTGTACGACGCAAGCAAACCAGCACTGCAATTGTGAGGTCCCTCGCCGTCGACGCGGCTCGGGATGACGGGCATTTCTCACCGTTGCTCGGCAACTGGCGTCTCCTGCACCTTATCGGCGTGTTTCACGAGCTGCTCGCGGAACGCTTTCATCAAGCCCGCATCATGCAGGATATTCATATCGGTATCGTGTTTCCTGATGTCGTCGTTCTCCCACGATTCGTTCCACCAGCAGAAGCCGATAATCGCCGGCCAGCGCCCGGAGAATAAATCTTCCAGTGCGTTTCGAGCCCATTCGCCCGCATCGACTTTTCGATGATGGGTGTCGCAGCCGAATTCCGCGATCACGATTGGTTTTCCCGGCGCGATCTTCGTCAGCCGCGGATATGCGGTGCTCATCTTGAAGCGGAAACTTTCGGTGCCATCGACGGTGCGCGGCGTCAGCGGACCGTAGGCGCTGAGCGCCACCCAGTCGCAATAATCAGCACCGGGATAATAATTCTCGAACCGGTTCCATTTCGTTTCCGGCTCGTCGAGCCAGTTCACGTGCCAGATCCATTGCAGGTTGTCCGCGCCTTCGCCGCGCATGAGATCGACGATGTGACGATACGCGGCAATGAAACGCCGCGGTCCTTCCCCCGCTCCGCCGTTCCATTTTCCATTCCAGGAAAACCAGTTCCCGTTTGGCTCGGTGCCCCATTCGACCAGAATGGGCGATCCGAAAGTCCTGGCCTCGCGCGCCCACGCCTTTAGATCGTCGTCGAATTCTCCGGCGAGAATATTTGCCAGGCTGAAAATTTTGTCGGCATGATTCTGCTCGAGATCGGAGCGCAACATGAGCCGGACATAAGGAACTTTGCCCAGACCTCGGACCCACTCGCAGGTGGCGGCGGGAAATCTCCGCGATTCCGACCAATTGTTGGAAAAGAAAACCCAGGCCGTCTTCGCGCCGAGGACTTCCTCGAAACGCGCCACATTCGCGGCGGTGACATCATGCTCGGTGGGATCGTGCTTCGCCGCAGGTTCATCAAAGTAAAGACCCTGATATAATTTCCCCGCGGGCGGCGGCGCGATCCGTTGACCGCCCTGGACGTTGAGAACGGCGGGAAATATTGCGAACAACAGCGATGCGGCGAGGCGACGGGAAGACATGATACCGGCGAAACGATAGATCGTTTCGTACAAACAACAGGCGGAATGCATGGTTGCGCATTCCGCCTGTGCTGAGGTCGATTTGTTTGGGCCGCCTAATTTTTCTTCGCCGCGTCGCGCAACGCGCGAATGCGATCGTGGGCGCTCTTCACGTCCGTGTACTGGCGCGAAATCGTCTCGCGAATCGGTGAGGAAAGCTCTTTCTCTTCCATCGCCTTTTTGTATTCGCTCACCGCGGAATCCTCACCGCGTTCGCACTCCGCCAGAATGGCGTGGTCGTCCTGGCTTGTGATGGCAGATTTCAAATCGATCCAGGCCCGATGCATCGCGCCGGCCGTGCTGCTGGTGTTTTCCGGATTGTGTTCGCCCAGGCTGATGGCTTCGTTTTGCAATTCGCCCGCGAACTTCGAGCGCTGGAGCGAGAACTCATTGAAGAGCGTCTTCAGCTGGGAATCCTTGACCGCCTCGGAAGCCTGGCGAAAGCCTTCCTGGCCGTCTTTCAGCGTTTCGATCAAACCATTGATGGTGGAGATAATTTCTTTTTGTTGACTCATATATAATCAATACGGATTTCGCGGGAAAATGGGCGCGTTTTTTCCGCCAAAATTTGCGGCCACGCCATTCGGCCTTAACTTCATGCATGAATAATCAAGTGAAGGGCAAGGACCTGACGAAGGAACCACCACGCAGCCCACGGGTGCGCATCGGCGGCTACGCGATTTTGGCTCGGACGTATGATAAGTGTTGCGCGCTCATCGCCGGGAACATCGGCGAATACCATTTCGATTGTCCCCTCGACAACATGCTGTTCGGTTTCAAAGGCGTGAAGGGTGACGACTTCAAAGCGGAAGTGGAGAAGGGCGTCAGCGACGAAGAGATGGCGAAATGGCTCGACACTCACGGCGAAAAGAAAACGCCGGAAGAAAAGAAAGCGTGGAGCGATGAAGTCGAAGCGACCCGCCCGTATGATAATCCGGAGCGGCGGGAGTGGTTTGAGGAGCAGCTCAAGCCGCACGGTCTCGACGCAGCGAAGACGACGCTTTTCGATTGGCTCGAGGTCGACGACAAGACTGTCCACTAAGCCGCGCCAGTATTCGTAAGGACGGCGCGCCGTTGCATTCGCGCTGCATCAAGCGGCGTCCGTCCCTAAAAGGCCATTCGGCCTCTGAGTTTCGTTTTAGAGATGCTGGTGACGCGTCGTCATGACGGTTACCGGCAAATCCAATCACGTACCCATGGCCATTTCCCTGAAACCACAGCACCTCAATCGCTACCGCCAAATCGCGTGGCTCCTGGTCAAGTACGGCCGGTCGGACCTCGTCAAGGATACCGGACTCGACGAGACCCTTGCGGCGGAGGAGCGCGTCACGCCCAAAGAAGCAGCGAAAGCCAGCGAGCTGGCGGACGATCTCGAAAAACTTGGCCCGACGTTTGTGAAACTCGGGCAACTCCTTTCCACCCGCGTCGAGCTGATGCCGCATGCCTACCTCGAAGCGCTGGCGCGTTTGCAGGACAAGGTGGAGCCGTTCGCTTTCGATGAAGTCGAGAAGATCGTGTCGTCCGAACTCGGGGTGCGCATGTCGAAAGCTTTCTCGGAGTTCGACGTCACACCCATGGCGGCCGCCTCCCTCGGCCAGGTCCACCGCGCACGCTTGCGCGATGGCCGGCTGGTCGCGGTCAAAGTGCAGCGCCCTGGAATCCGCGACTCCATGCTCGAGGACCTCGATGCCCTGGATGAGATCGCGGAGTTTCTCGATAAGCACACCGAAGCTGGAAAACGCTACGAGTTCTGCCAGATGCTCGACCAGTTTCGCAAGAGCCTCCTGCGCGAGCTCGATTACCGGATGGAAGCGACGAACCTTTCCACCATCGGAGCGCACCTGAAGGAATTCGAGCGCATTATCGTGCCGGCGCCGATTTTGGATTACAGCACCTCGCGCGTCCTGACGATGCAGTACGTGCACGGAAAGAAGATCACCGATCTGCATCCGCTCGGCCGGATGGAATTTGATGGCACCGCTCTGGCCGAGGAACTTTTCCGCGCCTACCTCCAGCAAATCCTGGTGGATGGCTTTTTTCACGCCGACCCGCATCCCGGCAATGTGTTTCTCACGGAAGATTATCGCATCGCGTTGATCGACCTCGGGATGGTCGGCCGGATCATGCCGGGGTTGCAGGAGCAGCTTCTGCAATTGCTGCTCGCGATCTCGGAAGGCCGGGGCGATGACGCGGCCGGGATCGCGATCAAAATCGGCGATCGCAAAGAGGATTTCGCGGAGAAGGAATTCACGCACGCCATTGCGGAGATCGTCGCGAAACAGCAGGGCGCCACCGTGGATCAGATGCAGGTCGGGCGGCTCGTGCTCGAAGTGACGCAGGCTTCCGCGGAGAACGGCATTCGCGTCCCGGCCGAGTTAACCATGCTGGGCAAAACGCTTTTGAATCTCGATCAGGTCGGGCGCGCGATCGAGCCCACTTTCGAACCGAACGCTTCGATCCGGCGCAACGCCGCGCAGATCATGCAGCAACGATTGATGAAAAGTTTGTCGCCCGGAAATCTTTTCAGCGGCGTGCTTGAGCTCAAGGATCTTGTTCAGCGGTTACCGGCCCGGATCAATAAAATCATCGACGCGATTGCGAACAATGAGATGAAGATTTCCGTCGACGCGATTGACGAAAAGACGCTGGTCGTTGGCTTTCAGAAAGTGGCGAACCGGATCACCGTTGGGTTAATCATCGCGGCGTTAATCGTCGGGGCCGCGATGATGATGCGCGTGGAGACGACCTTTCGCATCTGGGGTTATCCGGGCCTGGCAATTCTTCTTTTCCTCGCCGCGGCTGGTGGCGGGGTCGTGCTGCTCATCAACATTCTTTTCTACGACAAGGGAGAGAAGTAGGAACTGCCCGGAGTTATCCTGGCCTAACGACACCAAACCTGATGGCCGCCATTGATCCCGGCGTTCGCATTGGTCACGTCCATCTCAAGGTGGCGAATCTGGAACGCGCGCTCACTTTTTACTGCGGCGTGCTTGGCTTCCACATCACGCAACGCTCGGGCGGGCAAGCCGCTTTCATTTCCGCGGGCGATTATCATCACCACATCGGACTCAACACGTGGGAAAGCCTCGACGGCTCCCCTCCTCCGCCGGGTTCGACCGGCTTGTTTCATCACGCCATCCTTTATCCGACTCGTGCCGCGCTGGCGGACGCTTTGCGGCGATTGATCGCGGCAAAAATTCCGCTCGACGGCGCCGCCGATCATGGCGTGAGCGAAGCGCTGTATCTTCGCGACCCGGATGAAAATGGAGTGGAGTTGTATTGGGATCGCCCGCGGGATTTATGGCCGCGAGGTCCGAAGGGCGAACTCGCGATGTTTACCCGCCCGCTCGATCTCGATGATTTATTGTGCGCCTGCTGAGCAAAGCTTGTCATCCCGAGGCCGGCGAAGCGCGCCGAGGGACCTCACAAGCGGTCAGGCCGCTTCCGCGTGAGGTCACTCGTCTCCGTCCGGTCCCACCTGGCTTTTTTTTGTGTGACGCTCTCTACTACTGCGAGGTCCCTCGCCGTCTGCGCGGCTCGGGATGACACGCCTTGAATCGAACGACAATCTAGGGTTTCACGATCGGCGGAACGATGTCTTCGGTCGCGCCTTGATCGATGCCGTGCCTGAGCCGGCTGTGGCGCACGCTATAGAGAAAATAAATCGCCATTCCGATTATCAGCCAGATAAAGAAGCGCAGCCAGGTCAGGATCGGCAGGCTGAGCATGAGGGCCATGCACATGAGGACGCCGAGGATCGGGACCAGCGGCACCATCGGGACGCGGAATGGGCGGCGCCTGCTGGGATCGGTCCGCCGCAGAATCACCACGCCGATGCAAACGAGACAGAATGCGAACAGCGTTCCGATATTCGTAAGGTCGGCCAGCGAACCGATGTCGGTGAGCATCGCGACACCACCGACCACTACGCCAGTCCAGATCGTCGTAATGTAAGGCGTGCGATAACGAGCATGCAACCGGGCGAAGTATTGTGGCAGCAAGCCATCCCGCGCCATGGCCATGAAAATGCGCGGCTGGCCGAGTTGAAAGACGAGCAGCACGGAGGTCATGCCGGCTAGCGCGCCCGCGCTGATGAGCGCCTGCGCCCAGGGTTTGCTCGCGAACGCCGTGGCCACGGCCGCGGAATCGCCCAGGTAAACCGTGTACTTCAAAATTCCGGTCAGCACGCCCGACATCAAAACATAAAGGAGCGTGCAGATGACCAGGCTCGCGATCATTCCGATCGGCATGTCGCGCTGCGGATTTTTCGTTTCCTCGGCCGTGGTCGAGACGGCATCAAAACCGATGAAGGCAAAGAAGACGATGGCCGCGCCGCTCATCACGCCGGCGAATCCGTTCGGCATAAATGGATGCCAATTTGTCGGGTGCACCATGAAGGCGCCGAACGAAATGAAGAAAACCACCACGGCGACTTTGATGATGACGATGGTGGTGTTCGTGCGCGCGCTTTCGCGAATGCCGTAAATCAACAGCACTGTCACGGCCGCGACGATGAGAAACGCGGGAATATTGAGCGCGAAGGCGTGGCCGAAAATGGTCGGGAGCGTCGTCGTCGAAAAGTCCTGGAGAGCGGGGCTGTGCTTGTCCAGGAGATCGGCCGCGGTTTTTGTGTCGGTCACGGCCCAAAGTGGAAACTTCAATCCGAAAAGACTGCCGCAAAGCTTGACGAAATAACCCGACCAGCCAACCGCGACCGCCATGTTCCCGACGGCATATTCAAGGATCAAATCCCATCCGATAATCCAAGCGATGATCTCGCCCAGCGTCGCGTACGAATAAGTATAAGCGGAGCCCGAGACCGGAATCATCGAGGCCAGCTCGGCGTAACACAGCGCGGCAAAGCCGCAGGCGATGGCCGCCACGACAAAGGAAAATACTACGGCGGGGCCCGCGCCGGGCCGCCCGAGAACGAGATCGGAATGCATCATCCAGGACTGGATGAAATTGAGCACCGGGGTCCCGAGCTTGCTCGTGATGGCTTCGACTCGCTCGCCCGCGGCCGCGGTTCCCGTCAGCGCAAAAATGCCGGTGCCGATAATCGCCCCAATGCCGAGAGCCGTGAGATCGAGCGCGGAAAGCGAGCGCTTCATCAGGCGGTCCGGGTGCTCGGATTCGCGCATCAACAGCTCGGGGCTTTTCGTTTTAAAAAGTTGCGAAGCCACTTGGTCTCCTTGGTTAAGGTTACGGGAGCGAATCGTGGCATTGCGCCGCGACGAGGGTCAATCCTTGTTTTGCGCCCGGTCGT
>JBEEHO010000312.1:0-8018 GCA_041167425.1 Verrucomicrobiota bacterium
GCCAATCGTTGCACCTAGTATTAACCGTTTCATGCGGACAAAATACGCTCCCGGCGGGGCATAGTCAAACGGTGGCCTCATCTAAGATCGAGCGATTGGGCGGTGGCAGCTGTCCAAGAATGCTCGCGCGAGGTTTTACAGCCCAATCGACGATGCTAGGTTACCCACTCTCGACTGGCCCGATGCCGCGAGCTGCCCATCCATGACCCAAAATCCGCCCTTCCCATCACCAGAAGAATTGAAATCGAAGCTCGCTGATTTCATGAAAACAAATTTCGGCGACAAGGTTTCCTTTGCCACCTACACCGAGCCGGATGCCGCGGAAGTCGCCCCGGAGGAAAAATCGAAACCGGCCGGAGACGAGCAGTTCGTTTTTGATTTTTTACCGCGCGATATCAAGGCGCATCTGGACCGGTTCGTGATCAGACAGGACGAAGCCAAGAAGGTCCTCTCCATCGCGGTTTGCGACCATTACAACCACGTCAATTATTTGCGCCAGCTCGAAAAAGAAGATGCGGCGCGCGCCGAAGAAACCGAATACGCGAAGCAGAACGTGATTCTGGTCGGCCCGACCGGGGTGGGAAAAACGTATCTGATCAAACACATCGCGGAGCTGATCAAAGTTCCTTTTGTCAAAGCGGACGCGACGAAATTCAGCGAGACCGGCTACGTGGGCGGTGACGTAGAAGACCTGGTGCGGGAGCTGGTGGACAAGGCGGACGGCGATGTGCAGCTCGCGCAGTTCGGCATCATCTACATTGACGAAATCGACAAGATCGCGGCGGCCGGGAATCTGGTCGGGCGCGACGTGAGCGGGCGCGGCGTGCAAACTACGCTGCTCAAGTTAATGGAAGAAACGGAGGTGCCGCTGCGCAGCGCTAACGATTTGCAGGCGCAACTCCAGGCCGCATTCGAATTCCAGCGGCGCGGCGGGAAAGCGAAACGAGAAACGATCAGCACGCGGCATATCCTTTTTGTCGTGAGCGGCGCGTTCGAGCGTTTGAAGCAGCAGGTTTCCCGGCGTCTCACGCAAGGCCAGATCGGATTCAATGCCGAGCCGCGTCCGGTGATGGACAACGAGTTATTTCAATTCGTCACCACGGAAGATTTTATCGAGTACGGTTTCGAGCCGGAATTCATCGGGCGGCTGCCGGTTCGCGTCGTCTGCGAAGAGCTCGCCGCGGACGATCTTTATCAGATCATGAAATTTTCCGAGGGCAGCATTCTCCGGCAATATGAGCGCGCTTTTCGTGCCTATGGAATTGAGATCAGCTTCGAGGATGAAGCGTTGCGCCTGATGTCCGAAGCGGCGGCCAAAGAGAAGACGGGCGCCCGCGGATTACTCACCGTCTGGGAAAAACTGTTTCGTGATTACAAATATTACCTCGCCGGCTCGGGCTTGAGCCAATTGCGGGTCTCGGCGGAGCTCGTGCGGGAGCCAAAACGCGTCCTGGATCGTTTGATGGCGGAAGGGCACAAGCAGGAAGAAGCGGCACTCGCCCAGAGCGCGCGCGTTTTTGCAGAGCGTTTCGGAAACGAGCACGGGCTGGAAATTTCCTTTGATGACGCGGCCCTGGCCCGGCTGATCGAACGCGCGCACGCTGAGCGCATGACCATGCCCGATCTTTGCGCCCATCTTTTCAAGGACTACCAGTTCGGGCTCGGACTCATTCGGAAAAACACCGGCCAAAAAGCGTTTGTGCTCGACCGGGAGGCGGTTGATGCCCCGGATAAGTTCTTGAGCGATCTGGTGGTGCGGTCCCACTATCCACTTGCGCCAGCGGAAAAGAATTGAGAGCAATCTACAAATGAAACGCCATCTCCTTTCAGCCCTGATTCTTGGTCTGATCGCGGCTGCCATCGTGATGGGCTTGCATGTGAGCGGCCTCCTGACCCGGCCCGAGCTGATGGTAAAGAACCTTCTTTTGCGTCACGGTGATGCGACGCGTTCGGTTCTCGACTCCTTGCAGTATCTGTTGGTGTTTGTTTTGGCCGCCGGCGTGGCCTGGATGACTTTGGTGACGACGCGTCGCGCACGGCTCGGTGCCATCGTCGCGCTTCTCGCTCTTGAATTGGCGGGGGTGGCGTGGGTCTGCTCGCTTTTTCACATCTTCTTCCAACCTCTCCCCTCCATCGGCGGCGCGGCGCTCGGTTTTCTTTTGCCGATTGGATGGATTGGATTTGCCGCCCTGATGGAGCGGCGCCGTTCGCGACCGCCGCGTGAACCGCGCGCGCCTCGCGAACCGCGTGCCGTGCCAGAAGTGCGCGAAGTGCGCGAAGTGCGCGAAGTGCGCGAAGTGCGTGAGCCCGTGGTTGCCCCGATTGCGCCCGTGTACGAGAAGCCGGCCCCGCGCGCCCGTCGCGGAGGCCCCGCAGTCGATTCCGCCGCGAAAGCTTATGAAGTGACAGCAGTCGTCTGCGACATCGCGAACAAGCACGATCTGGCGGAGGAATGTGAGCCCGCGATCTTCGCGGACATCACGGAAAAATTTATCGCGCACGCGACGGAATCATTTCGCGCGGCCGGCGCTTACATTGAATCGGCCGGCGGCGAAGGGGTCGTGGCGATCTTTGGATACCCGGAGAGCGACCGGCAGCACGCGGAAAAGGCAACCCGAAAAGCGATGGCGCTCACGCAGTCCTTTTTGGATTCCAACAAACGGGCCAAATCCGAGGCGCTGGAAAGTGCCGGTGTTCACGCTGGGGTGAGCTCCGGCACCATGATCATGGCGCCGTTGAAGAACGGGCAGCGCGTGATGCTGGCGACGGGCGAACCGGTGGAGCTGGCGCGGCGTTTCTGCATCGCCAATCGCTTTTATGGATCGAAGGTGCTCCTCGGACCGCGCACGTTCGAGCTTGCCAGCAAAATCCTCGTCGCTCGGCCCATCGACTTTCTGAGCGGAGTGGATGTGCGCGAACGGCACGAGATTTACGAGCCGGTGGTGCTGGCTCTCGAAGCGTCGCGCGATGAGATCACGCGCCGCGATGCGTTCTGGAATGGCGTGGTCCTTTACCGCGAGAAACGATGGGCCGAAGCGTATTCGCAATTTCAAAAAGCGCGTGGGCCGGAGGGTCAGGAGGATCGTCCGCTGCAATTGTATCTTCGCCGGCTCGAGCCGCTCGCCTTGCAATTGACCGATACTCCGCTCGACGCGTGAGGCGCAGCCGGCTTTGAGGAAAACCGAATATCCCTCGGCCATCCGGGAGTTGATCGTGCAGTTGCGGCGCATGCCCGGGATCGGCCCGCGTTCCGCGGAACGCATTGCGCTCTGGATCGTGCAAGCGCGCGGTGAGCAGCCGGAGGAAATCGCGCGCGCCATCACGGTGACGCGGCAATCCGTGCGGCCCTGCCCGCGCTGCGGATTTTTCACCATGGAGGAAATTTGCGGGATTTGCTCGGACACTTCGCGCGTCCCCGACCTGCTTTGTGTGGTCGAACAGGCCACCGATATTCTTCCCCTGGAAAAGACGAGCGCTTTTCGCGGATGCTACCACTCGTTAGGCGGCCGCCTTTCCCCGCTGGATCACATCGGTCCTGATGATTTGCGGATCAAGGAATTGGTCGCGCGGGTGGAGCAAGAAAAAATCTCCGAGGTGATTCTCGCGCTGGCGGCCGATGTGGAAGGGGAGGCGACCACGAATTACCTGGTCGAGCTGCTCAAACCGTTTCCGATCTCGCTGACGCGCATCGCGCATGGATTGCCGGCCGGCGGCGGCTTGGAATCCGCGGACGAGTTAACCCTTTATCAGGCTCTGTCCGGCCGGACGAAGTTGTAGGCTTTCAGCTTTAAGCTTTAAGAAGATTTGCGCGGCGAGCACCTAAGACTTAACACTTAAAACTTAAAGCTCTTCCTCCACATGTCCTGCGCGAAAATCGATCCGGCCTTGCACCAGGCGCAAAAGCCGCCCTGGATCAAAGTGCGGCTGCCTTCGAACCCCGTTTTCTTTTCGACCAAGGCCCTCATCTCGGACCTCCGGCTGCACACCGTCTGCGAAAGCGCGCAATGTCCGAACCGCTGGGAATGCTGGAGCCAGGGCACCGCGACGATGATGATCGCGGGCGAACGCTGCACGCGGGCCTGCGGTTTCTGTGCGGTCACCACCGCCAAACCGTTTGCGTTGGAAGAGGACGAACCGCAGCGCGTCGCCGAAGCCGTCCGCCGGATGGGTTTGAAACACGTCGTCGTCACCGCCGTCGCGCGGGATGATCTCAAAGATGGCGGCGCGAATCATTTCGCGCGCACGATCGAAGCGATCCGGGCGATGGATCCCTCCGTCATCATCGAGGTCCTGGTGCCCGATTTTCACGCGCAGGATTGGTGTATCCAAATCGTGCTCGAGGCCGCGCCCGATATTTTCAATCACAACATGGAAACCGTCGAGCGTTTGACGCCGGTGGTGCGGTCGCGCGCGAAGTACCGCACCTCGCTCGAGGTTTTGCGCAAGGCGAAGCAATTTTCTCCGAAGGTCGTGACCAAAAGTGGAGTGATGCTCGGCCTCGGCGAAAAAGAGCCGGAACTTTTCCAGACCATGGACGATCTGCGCGAGATCGGGTGCCAGGTCCTTACGCTCGGTCAATATCTGCGGCCGACTCCGCAGCATCTTCCCGTGGTCGAATTTGTCACGCCCGAGCGCTTTGACGCCTACGGCGAGATCGCGCGTGCGAAAGGTTTTGCCCACGTCGCATCCGGCCCGCTCGTCCGCAGCTCGTATCACGCCGCGGACTTTCATCCGGTTGTCCGCTAGCAAAATGGCGGGACCCCGTGACGATGCCGTAATCGATCGCACGACGGTTGCCGCTGTCATCCCCGCCTACCTCGAAGAAAAACACATCGCCGACGTGGTCCGGCGAACGCTTCAGCAGCTCGACCATGTCCTGGTGATCGACGACGGCTCCACCGACGCGACGGCGGAAGCCGCGCGCAGTGCCGGGGCGGAGGTCATCATCCATCCGCAGAATTGCGGCAAAGGCGAATCGATCAAGACTGGTCTGCGCCACTGGCTCGAACGCGATTTTGTTTACGTCATCATCCTCGACGGCGACGGCCAGCACCTGCCGGAAGAGATCACGCGTTTCCTCAACGCGGCCTCGACGCGCTCTGAGCTTTTTGTCGGCACTCGAATGAACGACGTACGCGAGATGCCGCCTATGCGCCGACTGGTCAATCGTTACATGAGCAGCAGCATCAGCCGTCTCTGCCGCCAAGCCATCCCCGACACGCAATGCGGTTTCCGGATGGTTCACCGCAGTCTCATTCCGGATTTGCTGGGCGGCGCGGATCGCTTTGAATACGAAACCGAAATGCTGATCCTGGCCAGCCGAAAAGGCTGCCGCATCGAGTCGGTGCCGATCACCACGGTTTACTCCGACGAAGTGAGCAGTATTCACCCCGTGCGCGACACCCTGCGCTTCTTCAAACTGATGCGGCGGTATCGACGATCGTAGCCTGGTTGCCTCACTATTTCTTCGCTTCGCTTGCCTCGATCGTTTTGCGAAAGAACTCCGCTACCTCAGTATTGATCTTGCCGTTGGTTCCGTGCCCTATCCCTTCATAGGTCTTGAAACGCACCGAGATCTTTTCGCTTTCATACACAGCTTGGACGGCCTGCCAGCGATCGGGCATCATCTTCTGGCCCACCGCCTGGAAGATGAGAGAACGTTCTTCCTCAGAATAAGCATCGTCGTGTAAGACGGCGTCATTGGTGTCGTCGGCGCCCATGTAAGCGAATTGAGGTATCGCCTGATAGGCCAGCCGGTCGAAGGAGTAATCAGTGATCTTCTCCAGATCGGCGATTCCCACGGGATAATTCAGCACGTGTGATTTCAGCTCCGCTACCGGCAGCATGATGAAGCCGTTGAGCCCACCGTAGGCCGACGCGATGACCGCATGTGGGTGCAGGAAGCTGAAGCGGTTCGCAAACAAACCGGAGGCGGAAAATCCGTTCAGCAAAAATCTGGGCTGGACCGGATGCCCCATGGCTTCGAGTCTGGGCCGGGCGTCGGCAATCATGGAGAGAAGTTGCAGATCAAGCCTTCGCAGCGGCCCCTCCGAGATCAGAATTGTGTCGCGATCGAGCGAGTGGGTATAAACATGGTCTGCGCTGCCGGGACGGGGAAAGACGGGGACCAGCAGGGGAATTCCCAGGGTCCTGGCCACGAAATTCCCCACGGAGCTATCGCGAGCTAATGCGATGGCGGCCGCGCGATGAACTTCCGAATCGTCGCTGGGACGCCCGGTGTTGTTACCCTCCACCAGCAGGTAGCCGTTTCGTTTCGCCGCCGCGGAGTTTGGGACGAAAATGAGATAGGGAAAATTGAAGCCGTTTTCAGGAGCGGCGGGAATTTCCACCAGCGCATCTCCGCCGGAAGCAGGAAGGTCCTTCGGTTGATCGACTGCGCGAGAGGTCGCGACACCGAGCAGACAGGCAAAAGCGGCAAGCACGCGCAGGTTCATACCTAACGAGTAGATCTGTTTCCTTGAGCTTTCACACCAATCCGCGGCGCCGGAAATCGCCGAGGTTTCCGCCGGTGGAACGTTCGATCAGATCGATGGTGAATTTCAGCAGGCAAACTTCCCAGGCATCGTCCACCCCCTGGATCACGGCGCTGAGCGGTTCCTCGGAGTGTTCCACTTTCAGCCTGGTCCGCTCGATCACGGCCTCCATGGTATCGCGCACCGTATTTTCGGTCACATCCGTTTTTCGAAATTGAAATCCATAGCGCAAAACCGCGACGTCCCGGGTCTGCTCGCGCAGTTGATCGACGTACTTCTGCGCCTTCTCTCCAAAGCCTTCGAGCAAGAGCCGGCAGTAATGTTCCGGGGTCAGAATCTGGGGACGCTCGGCGTGAATCCGGCCATCGCGGACGCGAACTTCGTTAACCTGGTCCATCAACTCGGAGATGAGATAGAAGCGAAAGCTCGTGCTCCCGAAACTGGCGATCTGGCGTTCCGGCGCGAGGATCACCCGCGTGTTTTCGATCGCGTATTGAAAATCGTCTTCGGTCATTTGCCTCGCCCAATCTAGGCTAGGCGGCCGAATCCGCGAGTGGAACCGGCGCGGGCGCGCGGTCGCGACCAGAATGCCATCGACGAACTGCGTCGGCGGTAAAAATAGCGAGTGCGACCCAGATCAGACTGAAGGTGATCAGATGATTATGGGTGAAAGGTTCGCGATAAAGAAAAACACCCAGCAAGAAGCTTCCGCTCGGTGAGAGGTATTGGAGAAAACCGAGGGTCGTCATGCGCAGATGTCGCGCGGCATGTCCGAACCAAACCAGCGGGAGCCCGGTCACAATGCCGGTGGTGACAAGAATGAGCGCGAGCGACCAATGCGCCGGGCCGAAGGTGAGGATGCCGGCGCGTTCCAGGTGCAGCAAATAAATCAGGGCGAGCGGAGTGAGCAGCGTGGTCTCCAGGAAAAGGCCGGGGATGGCGCGCGTCCCCGATTTCTTGCGCAGCAAACCGTAGAGCCCGAAGGAGACGCAAAGGACGATGGCAAGCCATGGAAATTTTCCGTAGCCGAGGGTGAGGTTGAGCACACCGACCAGAGCGAGCAGAACGGAGACGAGCTGCCAGCGGGTGAGGCGTTCGCGCAGAAAAATCGCGCCGAAAAGAACGTTAACCAGCGGCGTCATGAAATAGCCCAGGCTGGTTTCAACGACGCGGCCGACATTTACGGCCCAGATAAAAAAGAACCAGTTGATGGAGACCGCAAGACCGCTGGCCAGGCAATAGAGCAGGGTGCGTCGGGAGCGCGCTGCTTCGCGCAGTTCGGGCCAGCGGCGTTGCCAGGTCAGCAGGACGAGGAGGAAAACGGTCGTCCAGACGAAGCGGTGCGCGATGATCTCGTCTGCGGGAACGGTCTTGAGCAGTTTCCAGTAAACCGGGATGAGTCCCCAGGTGGCGAAGGCGGCGACGCCGGCGATGAGCGCGGAGCGTTCTTCACGTGGCGGTGCGGAAGATTTTGCGCCGGGCTGCATCGGATCGCATCCCTATTTCACGATTCGCCCGGCGAGG
>JBEEHO010000313.1:0-7052 GCA_041167425.1 Verrucomicrobiota bacterium
CTCGCCGAACAGACGGGGATTTCGCGGCGGCGCGCCGCGAACCGCACGCGAGGCGCGTGCGCTCCCCGGAACTATTTCCTCGCCTGGCAAAGACACGACGTCGTGATTTTTACATCGGCCTTCGCCCAGATCTCTTGGAACTTCGCGTTTGTCGAGATAACTTCGCCGGCGTTTTTGTTTTGCGCGCGCAAACTTTCCGCGAGGCCGAAGAGCGACCAGCCGTTGTCCGGCAGCCTCGCCAGATCATCGCGATAAACCTGCTCGGCCTCGGCGAACCTTCCGGCCTTCATCAGAACCGCGCCTAACGAGTGGCGCACCGGAATCATCCAGGCGGGAGGCTCATCGTACCTCAGGGCGTCCTCCTCCTTTACCGCTGTTTGCAATTCCGCCACGCCCTCGTCCACCTTCTTTTCCGCGACCAGGATCTCGCCTTCCAGCATGTGCGTTGCGACGGAAAGGACGGCGCCGGCCTTGTTGTTGCCTAACTCTGTCTCTTTCGGTACCACCTTCGCGCGTTCCAGGAAAAGCGACTGCTCCCTCCGCGCATTCGCGATGTTTCCCTTTGCCGCGAACGCAGTCGCGCGCGCCGCAGGATGGAACGCGCGCACGAACGGCATGTTCGGCGGATACTTATTGGGCTCGACCAGGATTTCATCCCAGCGCCCAAAGCGCACCAGCACTTCCAGGGGCACGGCAAAAAAGCCGTCCGCGACCCCCGGTTTTTCTTTCACGAAATCGGCCGGAAATTCCGCGACCATCGCGCGGACATGTTTCATGGCGAGCTCGCGTTGTCCGGTCATCATCGCGCCGTGAGCCAGCATGTGCCGGTTGTGCGCCGCATAAACCGGGAGCAATCCAGTGGGCGGCCCCACGATTTTGCGATAGCGCTTATCGGCGGCGACCGCTTTCAGATTGGTCTCGATGGCCTGCTGCCAACGGCCCCGTCGAATGTCGATGTGCGACGGCATGTGAACATTGTGAGCCAGGCCCGGTTGCAGATTGCGCAGCCGATCCGCCGCGGCATCCGCGCGCTCAGGATGTGGCGAAGCCTCGACCGCATGAATGTAAAGATGGTTCGCGAACGGATGTTGCGGATTGAGTTTCAAAACCGCATCGAGCGTCGCCAGGATTTCGTCCGTCCCGGGATTCGGCTGGCCGTCGAGCGTCCATTGGTCCCAAGGCCGCAAATCCATCATCGCTTCCGCGAAAAACGCACCGACGTCGGGATCGTTCGGGAATTGTTTCCAAACTACACGCATTGCATCCGCATAGGCCCGATCAAGCGGCCCGCGATCTTCCGGCTGCGGGTTGGCGTAGCGATGACCCAGCGCCTCGATCAGTGCCTGCTCGACCGGCGAAGCTTTCTCCGCGTATCGCTGTGCGAGTTCCAATTCCTTCCAGGCGCGTTCCGCCGCCGCCGGAGGCACCAGCGAAAAATTAATATGCGGCCCGCTCGCCATCGCGACGCCCCAATGCGCCATCGCGCATGTCGGATCGATCCGCGCCGCTTCCTGAAACGAGCGAATAGCCGCGCCGTGATTAAAGCCATGCAAGAACCCAAGCCCCTGGTTGAAATAGCGCTGCGCTTTCGGCGACAGAGTGGTAACCGGACGCGAGTAGGAACCTAGTCCATCAAACACCGGCTCTCGTGCGGATAGAACATTCAGGCTGCCGAGGATGATCGTCGAGACAACGAGAAGGCTAAACGATTTCATAGGATAAACTTATCTCATCGGCATCCGTCCAGGCGAGCGGCCGGAGCCAACAGCTCCAGAATGGCTTAGAGTTCTCCGAGTAATTTCATCAATTGTTCGGATTTCTTTTGAATTTCGTAATCGAGAGGGACGCATGGGTCCGCCTTAAGCACGCTGTAAAGATAAAGAGCCCGCTCCGCTGATTCCTTTGCACGTGCCGCATCTCCGGATTGCCGCGAGATTTCCGCATCGTATTCGAACAAACTGGCCGCCAGGAAGCAACGATCCAGCCATGTGCCACCTCCCGCCCGAAAAAGTTCGATCAGGTGTTCGGGAGGCATCGCCCGGATCGTGGAATAAGTCAGTCCAAGTGCTCGATGGCATGACTCCTCGATCATTCCTTGCGGGCGATCGGTCTGAAGTCCGCTCACCGTGCTGCCGCTCACAAAGGCCCGCAATACGGCGCCGAGCTGCTCGATTAAGCGCAAGATGTAGTCGCTGCGGATCATTGGCCGGAAGGGAGCCGCCAAAGATACGGCAGTTTCGCGGATGACAACAACTTTCCAGCGCAAGGACCGCGGCCCCAGCCCGGCAGGCTTCGCCGACAGCTTCAGGTATCTGGTTCTGAACAAGTCTCGGTAGAAAGCCCGTCCGGGGCTCCGGAGTTTGTATGACTACACGACAAATCTAGCGACCGCCTGCGTGCTGATTCATCTCTCCTTGATCTATCTGATCAGCGGACTGGCCAAGGCCCACGCGGACGTTTGGTACCACGGCGATGCTTTGTATTATATTTTTCTGGTCGAGCGCTTCCAAGGACTGGAATGGAATGCAGCCTTGGCGCAAAGCGGGCTGCTGGTGACCGTAATGACCTATGGCGTTATGTTGTGGGAACTATATTTTCCGCCCTTGGTGTGGGTGCCGAGATTCCGGGCGCCAGTGCTAGTCGCGGGCCTTTTCATGCACGTTGGCATTTGCGTTGCGATGATGCTCTACGATTTCGAGATTCTGTTCGCGATGACGTACGGTTTCTTCTTTCGGGATGATGAGATCGAGAAGTTTCTGCATCGTGGGAGGCATGCGCTCGAAGTTTGGAAGGAGAGTTTGCGTATTCTCTGGCGGAGGCATGTTCTCAGAGCGCTCAACCAGAGACGGAAGATTCGATCAAAGCCGACCCTATGATGGATGGTGCACGTCAACCGGAGAGAGAGCGGGCTTCCGCGACGGCGATTTATGTCGGCGCCATGGTGACGGCCCTGTTTACTCTGACCCCTTATCTTAGCGCACTTGCGTTTCCGGGGTACCTCGCCGGCGCGGCCGTAGCTGTATGTATCGTGCTTCTGTTCAAAGGAAGGCGATGGTTCCAAAGGAAGCTGCTAAGGCAGGGCTCTATAGCTCCTTCCTGGGCGGCGCGGTTGCAGTGGTCATTTTCGATGTGATTTGGCAAATTTGGGACTACCAGATCGGTGAGCGACAAAACTCGCAGTTAATTTTAGCAATCATGGGGCTGGCGGCGAACAAGGAATTTCTCGAACTGGCCGCAAATTCCCTGGAGCAAAGTGTCAGTAAGACCTTCGACGTGTTAGTTCTCCCTTTTCAGCTCATAAGCACGGCGGTTCTGGCCGGCATTTTCGGAACTATTTCTGGATTTGTTTCAAGCAAGATAATGAGCCGGGGAACGAGCCGCTCGACGCAGTCTCCAGCCTCCGATTAAAGGTGGCGAGCGAGCGAATGCTTATGAGACAGCGCAGTGCTTGGTGCTCGTAACGGTCTGCGCCGGTCAAGTAACAATTGAGTTATCTTTGCTGGCTTGGCGTTCCTCTCACACGCGGCCGAACTGAGCCTACGGATGAAGAAAGGATCCATCGTAGATCGTGGTTGGAACGCAGTAATAGTCTGCGGATTGACATTGATGGACTTGGTCGCCGGACCTCGCCGTGATCGGCTACGTTTACCGTGCAGCCGTATCCTTTGCCGGGGAACACCCAGGTCGCCGCGGATTTTCATGGTGATGGGAAACCCTACCTCGCCGGCAGCGGATTGACCTTCTGTGCGTTTAGCGCGGGACAATGCTTCGATTGCTCCTGCTAGCGAAGGAAGCTGACCGGATCGTTCCAAGACGCGCTTTTATGGCCTGGAGACGCGGGTTTATGGTTTGGGGCCGGAGGTTTATTATCTGAGGCGGGAATTTATGGCTCAGAGCCGGCAATTTATCGTTCGGAAGCGGAGTTTTTTCGTTTGGAAACGCGGGAACATCGTTCGGACACAAGATACGATCGCTTCGAAGTGGGGATTTATCGTTTGGAGGCCTCTTCCGGTGGCGCCAGGACGCGGCCAAACTTTCGGACCTGCGAAAGCAGGGGGCCGGGGCTGAGACAATAAGAGGGATTGATCGGACAACCGGCCTGGCGGAGCCCCTCAGCCGCCCAGGTGTTGCACGTATGAAAGGCGGAATAGGTGCCGCGCGCGCGATACCAACCGCGGTCCAGACGAATGGGCTGGCCCGATCCGTCAAGCGCGTAGGTTTGCCCGATGTGCTCACACAAGCGGGCAAAGCCCAGCATGGAGAGATCGACTTCGATTACGGTAAAGCGTGGCTGACTCAGTTTCGCCTTTAGCGTGTTGAATCCGTCCGAGAGCAGCACCGTGCGCCTGGATCCGGCCAGCGCCTTGACCGCGATGCCGGAGGTAAGTGGTTTGCGGTAGCCGTCGTCGTCGCCCCAACCCACCTCCAGGTACTGGGAGCCGGCGTAATCCCGACTGGCCGGCCAGATTCCACGGGGAATGTCCGCGCGCTTCACTGCGAGGCCGGTATGGAGCGCGCCGTGGTTGATCACATAAATGGACCGGGGCCTGTCGCCGGCGGCGGGCGGGTAGAGTGAATTGATAGGACCCGCGCAACCGGCAGCGAGAAAGAGGGTGAGCGCCGCAGAAATGAGTCGCGGAATCGCACGCGCGAGACCGGGAGCCGGTTCGAAGAGATTCTGCATCCAGATAATTCGCCGGGAACCCAAGGTTTTCAACGAAGAGGAACCACAATTGCTGCCTTAAGAGACATGAAACTACCGAGGCAATTCCGAGCGGGCTCTCGATTTACTTTTTTTGTGAAAAATATCACAAAAAACCACTTGCGCCGGTGCCCCGATGAGAGGATAGGGGGCGCTCCCGTGCGAAAAATTACTCTCCTTTTTATCATCGCTGGCAGCTGCGCCTTTGGTTTCTCCGCGTCGGCCGCGAACAACGAAAGCCTCACCTTCAAACCCCAGTTCGTTTTCAAAGATCGGAACGGCAAAACCGTCTCCGCGCCGATTGTCGACCAATACCAGAAGGATCGGATCGTTCATCCGATCGCGAAAATCGATCCGCGGCTCGATCCGAAGTTGACCCGCGCTGCCACCATTGCCGATGAACGCGCTCACGCGCACTCGAAATCGCGCTGCTGGCATTACGTGAAAGAAGCGCTGCTCGCGTCCGGCGCGGTCAGCTCGCGCCCGACATCATCGCTGGCCAAGCAGGCGGGCGACGAGTTGGTCCGTAGCTTCGGTTTCAAGAAGCTTCCCATTCGCGATCCCTACGCGGCGCCGATCGGTTCCGTGCTCGTCTATTTCAAGGGCCGCAACCAACCCGGTCACGTGGAGATTCGGACGAAGACCGGTTTCGTGAGCGACTTCCGGTCGAAAAGCGCGTGCCGTTATGCGCTGCTCGGCGTTTACGCCAAAGGGTAACCGCCGGGTTTAGTGGGCAAAAGCGGCGTTCGATCGTGCGGCCACAGCTCGCGAATCAGGCGGCGCGCGCCGCTTGATCCAGAACACGACTCAAGCGCTCGAAATCAACTGGCTTGACCAGGTGCGCGAGAAATCCGGCATTCTTGGTGCGCGCAAAGTCAGCGTCCATGCCGTAGCCGCTGAGAGCGATGCCCCGCAACCCGTAGTCGCGAGTGAGCTGAACCATGAGATCGACGCCGTTGCCATCCGGCAATCCGATGTCGCTAATGACGAGATCGAACGTGCCCCGACTGGCGCACTGAAGGGCGGCTTCAACGGTGTTCGCCGTGACCACGTCGTGACCCTTTTTCCGGAGCAGCCGAGCCAGGACATCCAGTGTCGGCTGGTGATCTTCGACAACAAGGAGGCGGTACTTTCCCTCCGCCGAAGCGGGCGTGGCCGCCGTCGACACGCTTCCCTCAACGGCAGCGCTGACGGTGTTTAGCTCGACGGTAAACATGGCACCTTTGCCAATTCCGTCGCTGTCAGCGCGAATGGTCCCGCCATGCATTTCGACGACTGTCTTCGAGATCGACATGCCGAGTCCCAGGCCGGTCGAAGTTCGTTCGCCGCCGCCTTGGACGAAAGGGGCGAAGACGGAGGAAAGGATGTCTTGATCGATACCGATGCCTGTGTCGCAGACTTCAAGACGAATCCGACCGGCTGCGGGGTTGGCCGTTTGCGCGATGATTCGCCCGCCGGCAGGGGTGAACTTGATCGCGTTTTTCAAGATATTCCAAAAGACCTGATGGAGACGTGCGGAATCGCCGGTGACATGGTGTTCGCCGGCGTCGAGCGCGAGACGAAGGTGGACTCCTTTTCCGCGTGCTTCGCTTCGCACGATCTGCTCCGTGTGGGTCAGGAGGGAATGGATGTCGGCAATACCGAGATGAAGCTCGAGCTTGCCGTGGGAGATGCGGGTGAGATCGAGCAAGTCGTCGATAAGCCGCGCTTCCAGTTCCACGTTGCGGCGCATCATGCCGAGCTGCTCGCGAAATTCCGGCTGGAGTGTCGCCTCCTGCTCGAGGGACGCGGCGCACATGAGCACTGGAGTGAGTGGAGTGCGCAGCTCATGCGAGAGCGCGGCCAGGAAATGGTCCTTCGCCTTGCTCGCTTCTTGCAGATCTCGGTTGAGAGAATTCAAATCGGCCGTCCGGTCGACCACGCGTTGCTCGAGCACGGCATTAAGATGAAGGACTCGTTCTTCGGCCAGTTTCCGTCCGGTATCGACGCGGAATAAGATTCGGGCGGTCCACCAGACGGCGGCGAGGAACAGCACAATAAAAGCCGTCGCGGCATGGGCCGCCCCGAATTTTGTTTCGTACCATCCGGCTTTCTCCCCGTAGAGCCGCACAGCTCCCAAAAAAATCGGCAGAAGAATCGCGAGGGGAATAAGTCGTCGGGCCAGCATTCCTCCGGCGGTGTCGCTCACGAGAATCTCCATGATCCCTTTTTGGGCGCGAGCGTGAAGAATCGCTGTCGCCAAAAGCAGAAAACTTATGGCGCCGGGCAGTGAGGTCGGGACGTAGTTCGACTTCGTGTAGTAACCAATGAGCCCATAGGAGTAGCCCACCAGCGCGAGAATCGCGATCAC
>JBEEHO010000314.1:0-11659 GCA_041167425.1 Verrucomicrobiota bacterium
GCCAGTCGTCGTTGCTCCGGAGAAGAATCCCATTCTCATCCCGGAGCTCGAGCGTCGGATCCGCCAGGTTCCCAGAAACAGTATTGCCATTGACCTTTACCGACGGACCCAGCGCCCGGAAGAGCACACGTTGCGGATTGCCGCCGCGCAGAATCAAGCCATCGATCAAAACGTTGTCATCTGTCTGAACATCGGCCCGAACGGAAAGATTTCCGAGCTCCGTTGTATTCGCTGCTGCTGGTTCCACCGACAAACTCTCAATCTCGGCCGAAGTGGGCCCGCCCAGGTCATAGATTTCTACCAGGCCAATTCCACTGCTGCCATCGGCGCTACGAATGATGCCGGTATAGTTACCCGCCGGCACCGTTACGATAATCGCCGACTCGCGTCTGTCCTTCGGAGCGAGACCACTCTGCTGAATTTCGGCCTTCTGGTCCGTCTCCCAGTTATCGTTGGTCCTGGTCCCGCCGTTGCTATCGTGGAGCTCCAGGATGGGATCTTGCAAGGCGCCAGGCACGGGCTGCCCGCCGGAAGAAAGAGAAGGCCCCAGCGCACGGACGATGACGCGCTTGAAACCCGAGCCCTTGACAATGAATCCGCCGATACCTGCCTTATCACCCGCCTGGACAAGGACGCGGCCGGAAATGTTCAGTAGCGTGACGTTAGCTGGAGTAGAAGAAGGCGTAGGAGTAGGAGTCGCGGTCGGAGTAGGAGTCGCGGTAGGTGTAGGAGTCGGCGTGGCCGTCGGCGTCACAGTGGGCGTTGGCGTCGCAGTAGGCGCAATGGTGGGTGTCGCCGTTGGCGTAGCTGTAGGTGTGGGAGTAGCTGTTGGAGTTACTGTTGCCGTAGGGGTAGGTGTCGGCGTTGACGTTACCGTGGGATCAAAGGTATAACCCTGTGCAACATCGATCAGATTGAAAAACACCCCGCCTATGCCACCAAACGATGGATCGGAGTTAGCCGGGGCTGAGAGCGTCATGGTGCTAGCGGTTACTTCGTGCAGGCGATTATCGATCGGATCGGCCTCATTTACGGCGGAAAGCGGAACGTAGATTGTGATCGTGCCGTTGGCGCCCAACGTCGACTGGCAATTGGCCGCAGGTAATGTCGTCGAACCAGGATAGGTGATCGCCCCGCCGCCGCCGATAAGCTGGAGCGCGTTCTCGCCCGCATAGCATTGTAACGCGCTCCCGTTGGTGGATTCCGCGTAAACATGGAAGTTCTTGCCGCCGTTGGGATCTGTCGTCGAGGGCACGAACCACTGCGTCAACCAGACGAGATCGGGATCCGGGTCTTGCGCGGTAGTGGGCGTGAGACTCAGGTTGTTCAGTTGCATTACCACCCGGTAACAAGGGTCGGCGGCAGAGCACGGCGCCGCTGTTACCTTGGTGATGCTGGAGCTCGTAAGATCGAGCTGAGGCATGTTCGCGCTGCTGCTTCCGCTCGCTTCATACTTACCGTCACCGGTTGGGTCGGAGACACCATTGAAAGGTATCAATCCAGGAATAGTAACCGGCGATCTGCCGGCGAAGAGACTGTCGCCGCCATTCTGCCGGACGTACATGGCATGTCCCACCGCGCTGCCAATAATGTTATTCGAGTCAGCATAGGCGATATGCGCCTCACCGGCGGGACCGACGCGCATCTGGAGGAAGTCACCAAGGGCGCGGCTGGAAAGCTGATTCTGTCCGCCGATCAGTGACTGCACATTTCCGCGATGGATATGATGTTCGCTGGCGAGAAGTGGGGCAGTGAAAGTAGGAGTAACTGCATGGGCATTGAGCGATTGCACCATCCAAAGACTCCAGCTGCAATCGTTGCAATCGTCCGGGCCATGCGCGCCCGTGGTAGCACGGCCTGGCGTTCCGTACCAGGCGATGTTAACCCGTCCGTCGTCGCCGGCGTTGATCCACGCGAAGACGTTGGTATGCAAAGTGCCCAGGGCCGAACCAGAGGTGTCGATCTGGATGGGAGCCGACCAGGTGTTTCCCTGATCGGTCGAATAAGCATACTTAAGTGCAACATCACCGCTGATAACACCGGCTGTGGTCGGCGCCTCCTCCCAGACGGCGTAAAGGTTTCCCGCCTTATCGATAGCCAGTGTGGGAAAATCTCCGCCAGTCTTCGCGTTTAATCCGAGATCGGCCACGACAAGGTCCGTACAGTTCAGTCCGCTTGGATCGCTCACGTTTGCCACCGGCGCGCCGAACGCGACAGGGAAGCAGCGGCCCAGCAGGATCTTGTTCAAGGCCGCGTTGTCATGGATAACATAAACATGCCTTACCGGGGTAGGAAGAGTAGCGTAGCCGCCTGTGCCATTGGGCTGACCCAAAGTAGTAGCTATCGGGCTGACCTCGTTGTTACCCATGATGGCTTCATCGCAGCTACCTATGGCCGAAACATGGTTAGCCGGCCCGAACTCGATGCCCGCCGTGGATCCAAGACCCGCGATAGGTGAGCGATACATCACGAGCACGTTGTTACCCACACTGCTCCCGCACATCGCGCCACCCGGCCCGATCTCGTCGTTCACCAGGTAAAGATTTCCGCCATTGGTGGGATCGCCATCGATCGCATACCATTGCCGATCCACGGCGGTATCCGGCACGCCGGTGTTGCTGCAGGTAAAACTCGCCCCGAAATCATCCGAGCGCGCCGTGCTGAAGTTAGCCAGGGTCAGGTCGTTGAAATAGAGATGGCCGGCCGAATCCACGCCGAGCTCCGTGTCACCGCCACCGTGACAGGTGGTGACCTTCCCTTCGAAGGGCGCGGCGCCTGCCACCCACTTAAAGGTTTTTCCGCCATCGAGCGAATGCCAGATCCAACTGGTATCGGCCGACGCTGTCCCCGGCGAACTGGTGTAGATCCGATCCGGATTTGTGGGATCCATACCGGTGGGGTCGATCCGAATGGCCTGTTCAAAACCAGTCCCACCGATCCCGCTAATGACGGGATGCCCAAACGTGGGCGGAGTAGCAGACGCTGCGGTGACCAGCCTGGGCGGTATCGGCGCCGCGAAACTGAACATGGCCAGGAGCGCTGCCAGCGAACACAAAATGAAAGCGAAAAAGACGCGCGGATGCAAGGCGCCGGATTCAGAAGCGAGTTTTCGTAGCACGCTGATTTCTCCCTATTCTCCGCCGGCGGCGTTTCCTTTTTGTCCCGTTAATCGGCGGTTGTGCACACTTTTATGGGAGAAAAATCCATGTGTCGAGCGCGCTTTCCAACCGCTGACCCGATTGCTGAGCGTCGCGGTGTTCCTGCGGCAGAAAAGAATTTCGCTGCGCGAACGCTCATTTTCGCAGTGAGACTCGATTTATTTAATGCGGTCTGAAGCCAGATCGACCAGCCGCCGTTCATTGAGGATTCTTTTATGAAAATAAGCTCCTTCTCCACCAACGCTCGCGCCGCTCTCAGCACCCTGCTTCTGCTCAGCGGCATCGCGCTCTTTTGCCTCATCCCACTTGTGGACACCCGCGCGCAAACTGCCTCAAGCGGCACCATTCAAGCGACCGACACAATACCTGTGAGCTGGGCCGGCACCACGGTCAGTCCGGGCGGCGTGGCAAATAATGAATCGCTCTGCGTGGATGGAGTGAATTGCGAAACCTTTACCATCACCGTCGGCGGCACACCCGCGAACTGGGCTGGAAAAAAGGTCCGGATTCTTTTGACCTGGCAGAACGGCGCCAACGAGTACGACCTGTATATTCATAAAGGCTCAAACAACGGGCCTCTGGTCACTTCGGCTTTCGCCGGCCCCGGCCTCACCCGGCAGGTGGCATACATCGATCCAGCGCAGTCGGGCACGGGCGTCTTTACCGTTCACGTTGCTTATGACACCACTCCTACCTCGGCGGTCGATGAGTATCATGGCGCGATAGCTCCAGTCCCGCAGACGGCGCCGCCTCCTCCTGCTGCGCCGCAGGATCCAGGACCGAAGGTCGGGTATGAGAACTTCGAAGCTCCGGGCGTCCTGACCCAAACTACTTCATCGAGCTCGGGTGGAGTTACGGTGGAATACCTGGGTCGCGGCGCGGGCGAACCCTCCGTGGGCAGTAACTGGAAAACCGGCGTGGCGAACTTCCAGTCAGACTTGCAGACCTTGTTCGTTACCTTCAATGACGCCTGTCCCGCCAACGGTTCGACCGCGAGCTGGGTTAATCGCAAAGCGCCTACTTCTCAGCTGGTCGATTCCGATCCCATCGGCTTTACCGATCGCACCACCGGCCGCGTCTTTGCCGGTGAGTTAACCCTGCTCAGTCCTGACACGGTGAAGATCTCGCACACGGATGATGACGGCGTGACCTGGGTGCCCGATCAATCCGGCGGCATCGCCTCGGCGGTCGACCACGAAACTATTGGCGGCGGCATTTATCACGCGCCCATCCCTTCTGGAGTTAACCCGGCTTATGGCAACGCGGTTTACTATTGCTCGCAAGACATCGCCGCGGCCTTGTGCTCCCGCAGCGATGATGGTGGATCGACCTATGGTCCTTCGGTGCCGATTTATGCATTAACCACCTGCGGCGGATTGCACGGGCATGTGAAGGTCTCGCCCAAGGATGGAACGGTCTATGTGCCGAACCGAAGCTGCGGCGGTTTGCCCGCGGTGGTTGTTTCACAGGATAACGGAGCCACCTGGAACGCGCGCACCGTTAAGAATGCCGCCTTCCCGGATACCTCTGCCAGCGACGACCCGGCGGTAGGCATCGATAGTAACGGGCGGGTCTACTTCCTTTTCGCCAATGATGGCACGGCCGCAGGCGTCTCTACCTCGGACGACTTCGGTGCGACCTGGCAGAACATCTTCGATGTGGGCGCAGTTTATGGCTTGAAAAATATTGCGTTCCCGGCGGCGGTCGCCGGCAGCGCGGGTCGCGCCGCGGTTGCCTTCTATGGCTCTACCACCGCGGCCGGGGATTCCAACCTGGGCGACTTCACTGGGGTGTGGCACTTATATGTCGCGCACACTTTTGATGGAGGATCGACCTGGACGACGACCGATGTCACACCTTCCATGCCGATGCAACGCGGTGGAATCCTGCGGGGTGGCGATGCTTACATTACCCGCAACCTGCTCGACTTCTTCGATATCACGATCGATCGGGACGGCCGCGTCCTGGTAGGTTACGTGAATGGCTGCTCGGGCGGTCCTTGCGCGCAAGCGGCGCCGACGGCAAAGGGCAATACCTACAGCGCGACGGCGAGCATTGCCCGCCAGTCGAGCGGCAGACGCCTGCTGGCCGGAAAGGATCCGGCTGGCAGCACCTCCGTGCCCGGGATGCCATTCGTAACGCAACGCCGGATAGCCGGCGCCGTTCACCTGGCCTGGAACGAAGCGGATAGCGGTAACTCCACCATTACCGGCTACAAGATACTGAGAGGCATAGCACCCGGAGCCGAAAGCGGGATACCTGTTGCCACGGTGGCAGGGAACCAGACCACTTTCGACGACAAGGGAGCTACCGATACCAGCAAGACTTATTACTACAAGGTGCTTGCGGTAAATGCGGTCGGATCGTCGTGCGGCAATAACGAGGTCGCAGCTCCGTTTGTAGGTGACACGTGCAGCGGAGTGATTATCCACCAGAACGATCCCAGCCATCCGGAAGCCACAGGAGGAAGCGGCGCACCACCGCCTACGCCGCAACTTCTCATTGATTACGTCTCAGTGGGGGAGCCCGCGGGCACCGCGAACCTGATGTTCAAGATGAAGGTAGGAGACTTGTCGACCATACCGCCAAATAGCAGATGGAGGATCGCGTGGGACTGGTGGACCTCCGTGGCGGTGCAGCAGTATTACATCGGCATGAACAGCGATAACACGGGCGCCGTGACCTTCGAGTATGGCACGCTGGCAGATGCCGGTGTTCCCGCGGTCCTGGTTCTGGGTGAGACGAAGCTTAGCGCCGCCCTGCCTGCGAGTAACTACAAGACCGATGGCACCATAACGCTGTTGGTGCCGAAGTCCGCGGTCGGAAATCCGAAAACGGGCGACCTCCTGGCGGCCATCGGAGGAAAGACCTTCACGGGAGATACACCGGGCACGGTGACTTTCGAACGCTCGACCGCACTGGTGGACCATACCTTCATCAAAGGGCAGGCTGACAACGCGTTTCCGCCCGCCACCTATGCCCTTGCCGGGAATGGCTCGTGTTCGCAGCATTTGCTGAACATCTCTACCCGGGGGCGAGTTCAGGCGGGCGACAACGTTCTTATCGGCGGGTTCATCGTCACTGGCACCGATCCAAAGAGAATCCTGGTCCGCGGAATAGGCCCCTCGTTAGGTAACACGGTATCGGGGGCATTAGCTGATCCCTTCCTGGAGCTACATGACGATAACGGCACCATTGCCACGAATGACAATTGGACCGACAATCAGACGGCGATAGCAGACACCGGCATTCCTCCGAGCAACAGCCTGGAGTCGGCCATAGTCCAGACATTAGCGCCGGGTCATTACACTGCGGTGCTCAAAGGCGCCGGCGGCAGCTCCGGTATCGGAGTGGTGGAAGCGTACGATCTCGACCAGACGGTCAACTCCCAATTCGGCAACATTAGCACGCGCGGGTTTGTCGATACCGGCGACAATGTGTTGATCGGTGGTTTTATCCTGGGCGGAGGCAGAGGCCTTGGTAACGCTACCGTGGTAGTGCGGGCGATCGGTCCTTCTCTCAGCAGTTCCAATATCGCGAACCCGGTGCAGGATCCGACATTGGATCTGGTTAACGCCAGTGGCACGATCATTGCGAGTAACGATAACTGGTCCGCCGATCCCGGCGCGGCTCAGATCCAGGCGAACAACCTGGCGCCGGCCGATATCCGCGAGTCAGCTACAATCCAGTCATTGGCCCCTGGCAACTACACCGCGATCGTGCGCGGCACGGGTAACACTACAGGAGTGGGGCTGGTGGAGGTATACAATCTACCTTAAGTAACCGGACGTCCTCAGTGGTTGAGCGGCGTAAAGGCGCGATCAAACACGTAGTCGGCGACGCGGCGTCCTTGCGCGATTCCTTCCGTCTTATCGAAGGACCAATGGATGCCAAGGTAGATCCGGCTTTGCCCATTTTCTTCTTCGGCCTGGGAAAGAGTGGAGAAGCTTCTCGGCGTGTAGGGCCGCTCTACTCCGTTATTACCTTTAGTCAGGCCGTTGAACTCATCGGAGACAAAAGTAAATCCGAGTCGATCGGTTCCGTAGAAGCGCCGCAGAGTTTGAAATAAGGCGCCACCAAATCCCGCGTGGCCCGAAGGATAAGCCGGAAATGGAGGAGTAAAGTTTGGACCAGCCAAATTACTGGCAGGAGCTCCCAGCGGATGAAAGTTCGGATCGCCCGTGGTCGCCGGATTGCCATCGCCTGGGCAGGTAGGACAGCTACCCGCGTCCGATTCGCGGATCGCGGTAATGGGCCGCCAGAAATCCCAGTAATATTTCGACTCCCATACCGCCATGCCCGTGTCCGCCATCGCGACATTGACCAAGGCGAGTAACCGCGCCAGTTGGAAAGTATTCAGGTGCGTCTGATCGGCGATCTGGATTGTGATCTGGTTATAAAGCCTCGGCGGCGCACAAAGGCTCGGCGTTCCATCGTAGGCCCAAAACAAACCGACGAAGGTTTGCTCCGCAGTCCTGATGGTAGGTGTAATGACGCCATCGCCACCCACCGCCCTGGTTTCATTGTAAGCGATCGCGTAGGCCTCACTTGTCATTGCCGGGGGTGCCGGAGCACGAAACTGCGCGGCGCTTTGCAGCACGAAGGTCTTGCAAGCGCCCCAATGAGCGCCCAGGGCCAGGGGAATCAGGCTGATCGGATCCTGACGCCAATGGCCAGCGAGGTCTTTCGTGAAGTAATCGACCCCTAGGTGCGGCTCCGGCACAGCCGAGCCATCGCCGGCGCGCAGGGCCAGGATCGCAGCTGCGGCGCGACGCCCTAGATCGATGCTGTTCGTTTTCTCCGGGTTACTTTTTACCCGAAGGAGATCCTCGGCCAGGAACGCGTCACACCGCGGGGCCTGTGAAGGGAATAGTGCTACCAGGGAATCGTGAGCGGCCTGGCTGATCGCAGCGTCGAGCGAATGTGCGCCATGGTTCGCTTTGACTCCGGTATAACTTTGGTAGTTGGCCACGAGCGCATTGACCACGTCGAACATCGCGATATGAACGATGGCCATGGCGCGACTGGCCCGGGCCGGTCCCAGTTGTTCGCCAAAAACCCGAATCTCGCCCATGGGAACGGGTGTATGATCGAGCCCGCTGGCATCGATCGCGATCTGGTTCCACCGGTGGAGAGCGTCAAGTCCCGCTTTCGGTCCCTGGCGCCGCTGCACCGACGGATTTTCGCGAAAGCGCTGACCGTAAGAATCTCGAAAGCTCTCCGCCCGGGTTTGTGCCGCGGGAAAAAGCAGCGCGGCCAGACACGCTAATGGAAGAGCTATCCATCCACGATGGAAAGTGGGTGCCTCGAAATTACAATGGACGGAACGAGAGCTGGCGTGTGGCATCATGATCTTTTGCCGGAGCGTAGGACAAACCCCGACAAAGATACAAGACCTTTAGGTCCATCTCCCGGCGCGGCGATCAGAAGGCGTTCAGCAGACCGGCAACATCTTCGCCGATCTGGCGCGCGCTCCGGACGAAGAGCTCGCCATAGCCGCCGCCAAAGGCACCGAAGCCGGACCGCCGTTCCTGCGCGAAGCGGACCAGGGTCTTCCTGGAAGAAGCATCTATGATCTCTCCGACGATCGCGACTTTCACGGCGCCCATTCCGAATCCGCCAAAATACCGGGCCGCTTGCGAGCCGGGATCCATTTTGGTCAATCTTGCGCGTATAACCAGCGTGTTAGGTCTCGGGCCCCGGCTCCTGGCGACCTCGTTAGCTCCAGCCTTGTGGCGCAGGCTGCTTTGAAAACCATCAATAAACGCGGGCTTGATTCTGGCAAGCGCGGAGCGAACGGCAGGATAAGTGTTATCGTTCGGATCCGGCAGCGGCACTCGGGTGGCATCGAAAGATTCGACGGCAATGTCGTTGTAAGTGTCGAGACGAAACGGCTGGACGATTGTTACCTCGTCGAGGTCGCCGTTCCAATCCCGATAGGTCCCCGGGACAGTCGCGCCTTTGGAGCCCGCGCTTGCGTCAGGGCAAAGAGCGAGCGAAAGAGTCGCCAGCACAGAACAAACCCAGGTAAAATTTCTGGCAATCATTTCGTGATCGTCTTCTTTTCCACCATGTTCGACAAGCATTTTGAAATCGAGAGCTTGCCCCAGGCGCTCGTTCCCGGGCCGTTCTGGATTCGATGAAAAAATACCTTCCCGTCATCATAGTCAGCGCTGTTGGGTTACTTACGTTCGCGAGCGGGGCGCTGCTTTATCGGGCCAAACTGGCGTCTGCTTCGCCGGCGCAAAAAAATTCCTCTGCCGCCACCGCAGAGAAAAGCAGCGGGCTCCACGTGCGCGGAGAGGCCAGTGCGCCGGTTACCCTCGAGGAATTCGGCGACTTCGAATGTCCGCCCTGCGGCACTCTCTCTGGCTCCATCAAACAGCTCGAAAAAGATTATGGCTCCCGGTTGCGAGTGATCTTTCATGAGTTTCCCCTGGCCATGCACCAGCATGCCCGCGACGCCGCCTTTGCCGCGGAAGCCGCGGACCTGCAGGGTTACTTTTGGCAAATGCACGACCTGCTCTACCAGGAACAAGCCAACTGGAGTAAAGGCGCTGACGTGCGCGCGATGTTCAAGGCTTACGCTGGAACACTCGGGCTAAAGGTGGACCGCTTCGTCCAGGACGTGGAAAGCCCTGCGGTCAAAGAGCGGGTGGAGTCCGATCGAAAGCTCGGCACCTCCCGCGGGGTCGAGAGCACGCCGGCCCTCTTCATTAACGGAACGCGTTTGCCCGGACCTGCCGTGAATCCTGACGGTCTCCGGAATGCCATCGACGCCGCGGTAAAGGAAAAATCAGCGCCCTGATAACCAATGGCAAAACGCAAAGCTAGAGGAGAACTTAAAGCAAAAGCAACGCGCGGCCGGACTGTGCTCTGCTCGATCGCGGCTGCTATCTCACTCGCCGGCCTGGCGGATGCGACTTACCTGACGGTGCTGGCCCTGACCGGTGAGACGGCCACGTGCGGTGGCTCGACCGGCTGCTTTGAAGTTCTCGGCAGCGCCTATGCGCGGATAGCTGGAATGCCCGTGGCGGCCCTGGGAATCCTGGGTTACTTCGCCGCCTTTAGCTTAGCGGTCTTCAGCGGCTTTGGCTATGCACGCGCGCGAAAGCTCTTCACCCTTGTGGTTTGGGTGATGTTCGCCATGACGTTGTGGCTGCTCTATGTCCAGGCCTTTATGCTCCATGCTTTCTGCCGCTACTGCCTGTTCTCAGCAGCGATCACCTTTCTTTTGACGGGCCTTGTCGTAGCCACTCCTACTTCGCGGGACTTATAGCTATAGTTTGCTTCTATTTGCCATGGCAACTTCCAGCTACCTGCTGCCTGGTTAGCTAGCCGATCGTGAGCACGAAAGATCTCATTCCGCCTCTGGAGGCATTGTTCGACGGAACATCGAACCATCCGGACTTCGAACAGATCGGCGACAACTTCGTGGACAAGATCCTTGTTTCGCGAGCGGGGCTGTTGCCGAACCACCGCCTCCTGGATGTCGGTTCGGGAAATGGCCAGAAGGCCCGGCCCCTTACTGCTTACCTGAAGGAGGAAGGCAGCTATGATGGAGTCGAGCTCGTCCAGGCCGCGGTGGATTGGTGCGAGGAGGCCTATGCCCGTTATGCTAACTTCCACTTTCATCGGGCGGACGTGCGCAACCAGCATTATAACCCGGCTGGAACGATCTCACCGGCGAGCTACCACTTTCCGTTTGCAGACGAGAGCTTCGACATGGTGCTGCTCTCATCGGTCTTCACTCACATACTTCCGGAAGGACTCGAGAATTACTTCGGCGAGGTTACGCGAGTGCTTAAACCGGGCGGGCATACTGTCATCACTTATTTCCTTTGGAACGAAGAGGCGGCGGAAAAGCTGTCCAGGAGTGAGAACCCCGCGCTTTTCTCACACGTGCATCGGGAAGGTGTCTGCCGGCTCTTTGAGTTGGCCGATCCCGAGCGGGCCGTTTGCTACCATGAGGACTACATTCGGTCGCTCTATCTGAAACACGGCCATCACGTGGCTGAGGTCAGTTATGGCTTTTGGTGCGGCCGTAAAGACATCATGAGGTGCCAGCAGGACACCGTGATTTCAGTGAAGTAATTGCGCGGACGCGACAGGCGGGCTTTTCTACTAATTTTAGTGGGCGTAGAAGTTCGAGAATTCACCGGAGCGTTTTTTGTCAAATCACCCGGGAACAAAGCGTATTTATTGAAAAAATAACATCCGGCCAAACCTATTTCGTTCGAATACGAATTGCACACGCGTGCACTCCCTGTCCCGCACAACAAAAACACCACACCATTATTATGCGAAAGACACCCGCTTCCGAGTCCGGCGCCTTCAACCCGCGTCTTTTTTTTGCGTTTACCCTTTGCGCCGCGGCCGCCCTCCTGGCGCTGGTCAGCTTGGCGGCACCGATAGGAAGCGGCACGCTCTCTCCCACTAACAAGTCGATTACCTATACCGGCGGGCCCTTCCTCGGCGCGACCAATCCCAGCGACAACGCC
>JBEEHO010000315.1:0-7271 GCA_041167425.1 Verrucomicrobiota bacterium
CTACCTGCAATCGCTCTCGTTGAAATATCACGACGCCCGGCGCTCGAGCGATTCCAGCTTCCGCGTCGCCTACGATTCGCAATCGATTCAAACCATCTACAACAAGGGTTTCACGAATATTTTCGGCTCCATCATCATGCTCATCGGGACCTTCCTGGTAATGGTCCGGATCGACTGGCAATTGACGCTGCTTTCCCTCGCCGTCGTGCCCGCAATCGTAGCCGCGATTTATTTTTTCGCGCATCGGATTCGGCGCGAGTCCACCTCGATCCAGGAACAGGACAGTGCCTTGCTCGCGCAGGCGCAGGAAGGTCTCAGCTCGATCCGCATGGTCCACGCCTTTGGCCGCGAAGAATGGGAAGTCCGGCAGTTTCACCTGCAGGCGCAGCAAAGTCTGCAGGCAAATCTGCGGCTCACGCTCACCAACGTGAACAGCGCTCTGGTGATCAGCACGCTCATGGTCATCGGCACGGCCGCGATGTATTACCTCGGTACTCTGCATGTCCTCGGCGGCAAGCTGACGCTCGGGTCGCTGCTCGTATTCAGCGCCTATCTTCTCATGCTGTATCAACCGCTCGAATCGCTCACCTACACCGCCTGGGCGATGGAAGGCGCGACGGCGGGCGCCCGCCGTTGCTTCGAAGTCCTCGATCGCGAGGACGATGTCGTCGATGCACCGGACGCGCAGGAAATCACGGAGGCCGCCGGCGCCATTCGTTTTGAGAACGTCAACTTCGGCTACGCGCTCGGCCAGCCGGTCTTGCGCGGGATCGACCTCACGATTTCACCGAACCAAATCGTGGCGCTGGTCGGCGGAACGGGCGCCGGGAAAAGCACGCTCCTGAGTCTCGTGCCGCGCTTTTACGATCCGGACGAAGGCCGGGTCACTCTCGATGACCGCGATCTGCGCCAGATAACGAAGAGATCGCTGCGCGCCAGGATCGCGATCGTCCTCCAGGATACGCTCCTTTTTTCCACGACGATCCGCGAGAATATTGCCTACGGCCGTCCGGACGCGACTGATGCGGAGATCCGCGAGGCTGCCCTGCGCGCCCAGGCAGATGAATTCATCAACCGTCTGCCGGCCGGTTACGATAGTCCCGTGGGCGAACGCGGCGGCCATCTCAGTGTCGGCCAGCGGCAACGCCTCGGAATTGCGCGAGCGTTTCTGAAGGATGCGCCCATCCTGCTTTTGGACGAGCCCACCTCCGCGCTCGATCCCAGCACCGAAGCTGCCATCATGGAAACGATCAAGGAACTCATGCACGGCCGAACCACTCTCATCGTCACGCACCGGCTTGCCACGATTCACGGCGTGGACCGAATCGTCGTGCTGGAAAATGGCCGGATTGTCGAACAAGGCTCCGGCGCGGAGCTTCTGACCAGGCGCGGCGTTTACGCCACCTTGTACGCGGCGGGAAATTATCCTTCCAACTCCCATGAGTAATGTAAACGCAGAGCGCCGGGTGGAAGGAGATTGGTGGCCCAAGCCCATTCCGCCGAACGTGATTTTCGGCGAAGGATTTTATTGCGAGACCGCGCAGATTTTCCGGCATCTTCGCGCCACGGCGCCGGGTGCGGTCCGGATCGGCGCCTACGTTTCGTGTTACGCCGGCTGCTCGTTTGCGCTCGGCGAAAAAGGCACCTGCTCCATTGGCGATTTTACCCTGATGAATGGCGCCCTCGTCATGGCGGAAGAACGCATCGAGATCGGCTCGCATTGCCTGATCTCCTGGAACGTCGGTATCGCTGACTCCGATTTTCATCCGCTTGAACCCGCGCAACGCCTCATCGATGCGCAGGCCCTTTCGCCCTTTTTTAAAGATCGTCCACCGCGGCCGAAGCTCCGCACGATGCCCGTGATCATCGCCGACAACGTCTGGATCGGAATGAACGCGACGATTTTAAAAGGCGTGACGATTGGAGAAAATTCGGTCGTGGCGGCGGGCGCCGTGGTGACGAAGAGCGTGCCGGCGAATGTGGTCGTGGCGGGTAACCCTGCGGTCGTTATCAAAACATTCGACGCCACATCGTGAGCGCTTCGATTTTCAGAAACGCCCAACGTCCAACGTTCAACCTCCAACGTTCGACTTCAGAGAGACCAGTTCGGCCGTTCTTCTTAGTTCGAGGTTGGGCGTTGGACGTTGAACGTTGGACGTTTCCCGCTTCTTCCACCTCTGCCCTTCTCTGCCGATGAAGCGAAAGCGACTCATCGTCATGGGCTTCATGGGCTCCTGCCCAATTGCCGGCGTCATCTGGCAGCACCTTCATTATATTATCGGCCTGCAAAAGCTCGGGCACGAGGTCTTCTACCTCGAGGATTCCGCGCGGCTTCCCTACAATCCCGATACCTTTGAGGTAAACAACGAGTTCGATTATGCCGCGCGCATGCTCGAGCATCTCGCGGCCGAATTCGATTTCAAACAACGATGGAGTTTTTGTGCCCGCTATCTGCCGGGTAATCCGACGGCGGGCCTTCCGCTGAAAAGAATCCGGGAACTCTATCGCGAAGCTGACGCCATCCTGAATGTCTGCGGCACGCAGGAATTCAACGAAGACTTGCTCGCGAGCGATCGCATTCTCTATCTCGAAAGCGATCCTGGAGTCGAGCAGATCAAAGTCGATCAAGGTGCAAAATCGACGATCAAATATTTGCGGCGGCATCACGCTCTTTTCACCTTCGGCGAGAACGTCGGCACCAGAGATTTCCCAGTGCCGGCTCATAAGTTGAAATGGCTTCCGACACGCCAGCCGATCGTGACCGATCTTTGGAAGACCAATCGGCGTCCCCTGCCCGCGGCCGTTTTTACTTCCGTCGCGAACTGGTCCACCAGCGGGCTGAAGGATATCGAGTGGCGCGGCGAAAAATATCTCTGGAGCAAGTCGCGCGAGTTTCTCCGCTTCGTCGCCGCTCCGAAAAAATCGGGCGAGCCATTCGAGCTCGCGACCGACATCAAGGACGAGCGCACCCGCACAAAGTTTGAGCGTAACGGCTGGCGCTTCCGTGCCCCGCATGACCTGAGCGCGAACTATCAGCTCTACCGCGATTACATCCGGCGCTCGAAAGGCGAATTCACCGTGGCCAAGGACCAGTATGTCCGCCTCAACACCGGTTGGTTCAGCGACCGGAGCGGTTGCTACCTCGCCGCCGGCCGCCCCGTCATCATCCAGGAAACCGGTTTCACCAGGGTCTTCGGCCAGCACGACGGCCTCTTCGCCTTTAACTCGTTAGGCGAAATCGCGGAGGCCGTGAAACGGATCAATGCCGATTATGCGTTGCACTCGCGCGGCGCGCGGGAGATTGCCCGCGAGTTTTTCGAAGCTGAGAAGGTGCTGAGCTCGGTACTGGAACGCGCCGGCATTTAGCGGCTATCTTATCGGGCCGAGGCTTCCGACGATGTAGGCGTTCCCGATCCCGTGAATGACCCCAACCATCCACAGATTGCCAGACCTGCGGAAAAGGACACCGAAGAAAAGACCGATCGCGAAGATGGAGGCGAACATCGGAAGCGCCAGCGAAACGCGGGAAGAAAAGTAATACCAATGCAGAGGGCCAAAGGTGTAGAGAATGTTGCTGGTTAGAATTCCAAGGAAAACACCCCATCGCCGCACGAGCTCCGACTGCACCATCCCGCGATAGACCACCTCCTGGTAGAAGCCGAAGAAGAGGTAGGGAACAAAACCAGTCGCCACTATTCGCAGGGCAGAAGGCTGAGCCAGGATTCTCTGCAGGCGAGTAGCGAATAACACCGAGAAGACGACGTTTGCGATAACCAGGAGCTGGAAAAAATACGACTTCTCGGCCGCAGTCCATTCATGCCATGGGCGGAACCCGATCTGAGAAAACTTCAGCCCTGCGATGAAACGGATCGAGAGCAGGGCGCACACAAGGATGAGTGGAATGAGAACCAACAGCGGCACTACTGGGTACAACCACTTTACCAGGCCGAGTCGAAAAACCTCGAGAAGCACGACCAGGCACAAGAGGCGCAAGCCAGAGGTGGCATCGTGCTGAGGTGCTGGCTTGCGATCGAAAATCAGAAGATGTCCGCGCAAATGGACAGGCACTTCCGATGACCTCGGCGGTGCGGGACTTCCTGCATTCATCCCTGAAACCTAACGAATAGAGCGACGGTGCTCCAGAACAAATTGTACCCGGGGACTGGCGGGACAAGGCTCCACCGCCATGTCGAAGTCTGTGCAGGTGGCGATGAGGTCCAGGCCCACGGAATCAGCCAGCGCGTTTATCTCCGCGGGGGTAAATAATTGCCATTCGAATTTATCCTGACTGCCATCGGGATAATCGAGATGGACAAAGAGCCTTCCGTTCTCCACTCGCTTTGTTTCGCGCACCATCCCCTGTGGTAACTCGAACTCCCGTTCGCCCTGATGAGTGGCGAAAAATTCCAGGCTCCATAAATCGAGGATAACACGCCCGCCGTCTCGCACACTCGTCGCCAGCCTTTTAAGCAGGTCACGATTCATGGCCGCGTCAAAATGACCAAAGCTCTGAGACATGATGATCGCGAGATCGTAAGCGTCAGGTGGGAAGGCATAGTCGCGCACATCAGCCTGAAGGTAGCTCGGTCCACCCCCTAGCTCTTGCGCTTGCGCGACCGCAGCAGCATCACGCTCGATTCCGGTCACGGAGTAACCGCGGCTGGAAAGCGCCCGCGCGTGTCGACCCATCCCACAGCACAGATCGAGAACCTTGCTGAAAGCTGGCAACGGCGCACAAGCGCAGACGAAGTCGACCTCCTGGACGGTGCGAGTCTCGGCGATGCCGGCATGAAAGAACTGAAACCAATGATGAGAGTAGGAATTCGGTTCGAGCGGGCTGACACGCCGAGTCATAGGTCTCGGCTATGAAGACAACGCAGCGATAGCGGTTTCAAAGACCGCGAGTGACTGAGGGAAATCGCTGACCGTTACGTTCAAGTCTCTTAGTAATCCGTCCTGCAATCCGTAAATCCAGCCATGCACGGCAAGCTCCTGGCCTCGTTCCCAGGCATCTCGGGCAATTGTGGTCTGGCAGACATTCGCCACCTGCTCGATCACATTCAATTCGCAAAGCCGGTTCGATGTTTCGACTTCACCGCCGACGCTCGCCAGACTCTTCTCGTGCTTCTCGCGCACGTCCTGCAGATGGCGCAGCCAATTGTCGCTCAAGCCCAACCGGTCCCGCCGGAGCGCGGCCTGCACGCCGCTGCATCCATAGTGTCCGCAGACGATGACGTGACGGACCTTCAGGATTTCCACCGCAAACTGCATCACCGATAAACAATTGAGGTCCGTATGCACCACGAGGTTGGCCACGTTTCGATGCACGAACAATTCTCCCGGCGCCAGTCCCACGATTTGATTCGCCGGCACCCGGCTATCCGAGCAGCCGATCCACAAATAAGTCGGCGACTGTTGCTGGGAGAGGTTAAGAAAGAACTCCGGGTCCTGTCGCCGGATGCTTTCGGCCCAGGCTTTGTTGCTCTCGAAAAGATGATCCAGCGTTTGCATTGGTCAGGCTGCGGGATTGGAGCATACCGGCTTGGTGCCTAGAAGGCAAAGTTGATCCCCGTCCTGACCATCCCGAAGTTGTTATCCCTTCCCTCGATTACGTTCCAACTGAAATCGTTGATCAGACCGATATGCGGCGTCAGCCGCACCTCTATTCCTCCGCCAAGCTGGCCGATCGCTTTAGTCTGGCTCCCTCTCTTGAAACCAGTAAGGAACGCCCCCGCAAGCGGATCGTTGATCGCAATCTTCTCTACTTCCCCGCCGCCGAAGATCGCACCGCCACCAGCCCATACGTATGGCGCCCACCGCGAACAACCGATTGGATAACGGAAAGTAAATGTGCCTAAGAGCGCTCCGATCGCCCGCTCGTCCTGGCGGGTATCAATCTCTACCCCCGACCCGATAAATCCGAAAGGCGGGCGCAGGATCGTCACCGTTGCAGACGACCGCTGAGCAGCGACCGCGAAACCTTCGATCCCGAGGCCGAAATAACGCCTAAAGAAATACTTTGCGTCGATGCCACCGCCCCAGGCGTGATCGGTTTCCAAATACCGATCGTATTTGGGACCAGAAACCGGCCCTATCGACCTTCCAAAGCCGAGAATCGAATTCTGAAACGTCGGATAATCATCGTCTGTGAAGGCGTAGGCTCCCCAGAGACTTACATTCCATTCATTGTCCGCATACCAGCTCGGGCACGGCGGAACGGATGCCGTCTCCTTGCTGCTATAACTGTCCGGCCCGGCTTGGGCAGCCGAGATCGAGATGGCAAGTGCGCAGAGGACCACGGGGAAACATTTCATGTGGCCGAGGGTAGCCGCCCTTTTCCATCAATGAAAGCATTCTTCAGCCAAGCTGCAGAAGAGCGGTCGTTAAGACTGCGCAAAGGATAAAATGGGCGCCGACGAGGCTAACGGCCATCGCGTTCGTCACGTGGAGCGCGGAATAGTATTCTTTCGGCATGTAGCTAAGATTGAGAAGATGGTGGTAGGCAGAATCCGATCGCAGCCGGTAGTTCCAGATCCAGAAAATCAGAAGGGCGAAATAACAACACACCGCGGGAATGGCGACCAGCCCCATCGATTGATGCGATTGTAAAAACTCATGCGTTTCCTTCGACGAGAGAATCCATCCCAGGACAAGAGTCAGAACGGCGGCCTGCTTGAACATGAAATCGATAAGAGCGCTGCGCGCATCCTTGAGCAGTGCCGCGAGGAAATCGTGTCTGTCCTTCCGCGGCGCATCGCCCTCGGCCTCGCCGGGGTCGGCTATATGGTCATTCTCGCCGCTCATTATTAGATCGAGTCAAACGTGACATTGTTGAATCCTAACAGATGGATTGAACGAAGGTCTCGAGATGGTCGAATCGGCAAAAACCAACTTCACCATCCTATCCTAACCATCATTGTTTCTTTTGAGCCGCCGGTTCTTCTTCTTTGTATTCAAAGACCATGCGCACATGGTCAAAATTCAGCCATTGCGTCGACTTCGCGTCATCCAAGCCATCCAGCTCATCCCATCTGAAAAAAACTCGGACGCGAAACCATTGACCGCCACCGGCCTCGAGAAGCTTCACCCGCGCTCGAAATTTACCGAAGTCCTTATGCTCTGGGTCTTCCAAGTATACTTCGTAAGCCTTACCCACCTTCAGGAACGTGACCGGTCCGCCCTGGGCACCCGCCTGGCTCGCCAACAAGAGCAGAGTCGCAAGAATAAGTGATAACTTTGTCCTCATAGTGTGATCTTCTTTGTGCAACAAT
>JBEEHO010000316.1:0-6198 GCA_041167425.1 Verrucomicrobiota bacterium
AGGGGTTCGAACCCACACACTCTTGCGAGTACTGGATTTTGAGTCCAGCGCGTCTGCCAGTTCCGCCACGCCGGCTGCGTCGTAAATCGGCCTCGTCGTCACTCTCGCCCGGCCGAGCGAAATACCGGTATCGCTTTACCACCGCCCACGATTCACGCAATCGAAAAGTACGCGAGTCGGTGGAGGATTCGCCTCCGAATCACCCGGGGAGACGAGGGCCGGACGGCGCGGAGGTGAGCACGTCGCTTCGCTGCTGGTTGTTCTGCCCGAGGCGGAATTCCTGCAACGCGTGATAGACGTCGCGCCGGGCGCGATTGATTCCTCCCAGCGGCCGATGCTCCGCGGTGCAGTGCCAGGGGTTATAAGTCAGATTCTCGTCGAATTGGAGCTGGGCCGGCGAGTTAAACTCCTGCCGGGGAAGATGGATCTTCGCGATCGTGTGGAAGGGCGAGTCCGTCCACGGCACGAGCGCTGACTCAATCGGATGCCGATAAGGATCGAGCTGGAACTGGACCTCGAAGTCGAGCGTCCAATCTTTTTCCTGCAAGGAAGCGGCCAGCCGTTTCCGCAAGTAGTTGGGATCGGTTTTATCGGGCGGTGTGAGTGGTTTGCTGTTCGGGATATGGTATTTGACCGCGCGGTTTCCGAAACGGTAGGGGACAGCGCTGAACCATGAAATTTCGAGCGGATTGCCGAAGACCCTGCGGCCGAAGAGAAGGTGATAGGCCTGGCGCCAGCGCGGAAGAATATAAAGCAACGGTCCTAACGGTTTCCTGTAGCGAAAGAGAAGTTTGAAGAAGGCCAGAAAATCGCGCGCGTGTTTGGCAAAGAAAGCATCGTGACCTAACAAGATGAAATCGAAAGTGCCGAGCTCATCAGGTTGAAGCTTCTCGCCTTCCACTTCAAAGAGCTTGAGAGAAATGCCGCGGAAGTCTTTGGCCTTGTCCTCCGACAGAAACGAATCCGAGTTGGAAAAGCGGATCCAACAATCATAGGTCCTGGGTTCCTTGAACAGGCCCACGCGCAAGTCATTCGGTAAGTCTGGCAGGACCTCGAACCTGGCCTTTACCAGGCCGTTGGACTTGGTGTGGGTGTCGCGCAGCTTGGGCTGGTCGCGATACTGGATCTTGAGATGACCTATCAACAAATCGGTGATCGCCTCGATGGTCTCACGCTCATCCGGGTCGGGATACTCCTGGTAAAGCTCCAGCTTGGAGTTGGGCACGGGATCCTGGTTAGAGTGGGTTGTCTTCAGCGATAACGTCGCTCGCCTTCTCGGAGATCATGTAGACGTTCGTGACAATGAAGACTCCGGGGATGCGAGGGAAAACACTGGCATCGACCACGCGGAGGTTCTGCACCCCGCGCACGCGGAAACGGCTATTCAAGACGGCTTGTGGATCGTCGCCGGCCCCAATGCGGCAGGTGCCCGAAGCATGGTGGCCCCAGGCTTCCCGCGAAATAAAGCCGCGAATCGCGTCGTCGTCCGCCACCTGCGGGCCCGGCCAGATTTCATCTTTCACGACCCCTTTCCGCCGGGCATGTTGATTGATGTTCCGGACGAGCTTGACCGCTTCGACGACGGCCGCCAGGTCTTCTCCTTTGTCGCGATCGCTTCCTTCGTAGAAATAATGGAAGTTGATCTCGGGCACGTCGAGTGGGTTCTTCGAGCGAAGCAGGACAGTGCCCGCGCGGTTTTTCGAATGCGCCTTCAGGATCAGCCAGGTGAGTAAGTTATGCTGGCCAGCCTTGGCGTCCGCGTAACCGACAAAGTAACCTTTAAAGTAACCGGGCACGGCAAAGATAAAGAGATCGGGAGCTGGCAGCTCAGGCTTGGACTTCTTGAGCATGCCGATAATGACCGCGTTACCGGCGTAGAGACCGGTTTTCTTACTCCGCCATTCGTCCAGGGCTGGATCGGCCGGCCGGTGGGGTCCGGGCTCTCCCAGGTCGAGTCCCTTGAGCAAAGCAAAATCCTTGTTCACTTCCGAAATGATTCCCACCTCGTAGCGGTCCTGAAGATTCTCGCCCACACCGGGGAGATCGACCCGGACTGGGATTTGAAATTTCTCCAGCTCGGCTCGCGGGCCGATTCCGGATAGCTTCAGGAGCTGCGGTGTATTGTAGGTGCCTCCGCAAAGGATCACCTCGCGCTTGCAGTAAACGTCGCCGGTGGCGCCAGCAACTTCGCTTGGTTCGGGATGAGCTTTGTAGAGATGCTTACCACGGAGGAAACGAACACCGATCGCCGCCGGCTCACCGGCCGCGCCCGGTTCCCGGTCGAAAAGGATCTCCGTGACTAATGTCTCGGTTTGAATAGTCAACTTATCCGGGTGGCTTTGCTGGGTCTCCCGCAGATAGTCGCGCGGACCGTTCCGTTGGCCGTTGCGGACGGCGATCGGGACACTGAGCAGGCCCTCGGGATAATTCTGCATTGTCTCCCAATTGTTGGGATCGAAGCGGGCCTTGATCCCACCTTTGAAGATGCAATCGAAGAGGGATTCCAAAGTATCGAGACCTACTCCCATGACGGTTACGAGAGCGGAAAGAATCTCACCGACTAACTCGTGGTCTTTCAAACCAAGCCGCGGGTCCGCCATGGAAGTATGCAGCCATCCGTCAAACCCATGGCGGCCCGGATTATTCGAAGAGCCAAACAGAGCTTTGATCCTGCCCCAAAGTGAGGTCTTTTTCTGGTCCGGCCGTTCCGCGTAGTCGCAGTGTTCGAGACGCTCGAAGTAGCCGCGCATGCGCTCACTGTTCCAGGTCTTGTCGCTGGTCAGTTCCGCGATTTTATCCCAATCGTCGTTAGGCCCACAGATGGTGATCATCGCGTTGTGGACGGTGCATCCGCCGACCGTCGCGGCCCGCGGATAAAAGATTCCGTCATTGGCGGTGTCCCACTTGGAGTCGACCTCCAACGGGTTCGCATAATGTTTGACGAAGAACTGCCAGCTCAGTTCCGGGTCCTCGCTCGAGTGCGGATGAAAGGCAGGCACCTCGCACACCTCGGGGCTATCCCAGCCGCCCGCCTCCAGGACCAGGACGCGATAACCCTGCTTCGCCAGGTTACAGGCAAGCGGTCCTCCGCCCGCGCCTGATCCTACAATGATGAAGTCATACTCGGCCGTTTGTTGTCGTGAATCACGCGGAGGGGTAGCCATGGGGTGGTAAAGCAGAACGACCCAGTTCGCAGGCCGTGGCCTTTGCAAAAAGTCACCGCGCTGCGAAGAGATCGGGAGGGTTAGAACGTCTTAAGTAAGTCTATCAGGTCTTCCAATTCCTGCGGAGTAAGGTCCTTGCCGAAGTAATGTCCGTTATCCATCACGAGATCGGGCGAGTTACTGATCGAGAGAAGCTTGGTCGCAAGCTCCGCGTTCGCCTTCTGGCGTTCCGCATCAGTATTTGCCGCTTTGACCTTCTTCAGGAGGCCTACAAGCATGTGAATGTTTCCAAGTTTCTTGCTCTCGCCCGGCTTGATGTTTGCCAGCAGGTCTACCGGCGTCCCGGCTGGGATGGGACCGGTGTCCAGGTCGCCGAAATTCCCGGCCAGAAAAGCCGCCACCCCGGAAAAAGCGACGCCGAGAATGAGAACGAAGATGCCGAACCTGCGGCGCGAAGTGTGCGTCTGGCTTCCCAGAAGAAGCAAGAGGGCGATCAGCAGAATCGCCACGGCTATGATCCAGAGATGAACAAGGATCCACATAATCGGGCCGGAAGTTATTCCCAGCACGCCGGCCAGAATGTCAGAGGCGGGAATGTGGAGATGGGTCTCAGTGGGCGTGCGCCAGATGAGGCCGTGATCTGTCTTTAAGCGCTCGAGCGTGGCATTGTTGATCGGCCCACCGGTATCGACCGCAGGTCCCTTGGCCCATGAATAGCGAGCCGTCGCGGCTTCTTCATCCGTCTTGCCAGGAGTGAGCAAACGATGGATCCCATCATCAAACGCTTCGAGGCGCCCTTTCACCGATGGATCGTTGTTAAACAGGCCAACGGTGTTGTTATGCAGAAACGGCGCGGTGGCCCAGAGACCTATCAGGCTCGCCGGCCGATAGTAGCCACGGCCGTTACCTGGCGCGTCCCACTCGAAGTCTTGCTGGGTAAACGGATTCCAGGAGGTAATCTTCCCGACGGCCGGCAGGTTCTTGTAGGTCTCCGAAGAAAAATCCTCCCACATGTGGCCCTTGATCCCATTAGTCGCCATGGCGCGGGAAGCATTCGTCTTTACCACCGTGACTGGGATGCGAACTTCCGAGGAGAGGAAGTTGTTTTCCCAGAAATCCTGCTTCTCGACCTCGGCCAGCGCCCATTGGTGGTAACCTGGGTCCCGCAAATGCGCGACCAGTTGTGCGCCGGGGACCTTCTCCGGCCCCAGCGGAGCACCGTTGAGTCCGTTAGGTTGTTTGCTCGAGTGACAAATGATGCAACGATCCGCAAAGACCTTACGGCCCGCGGTCAGTTCCGGCGCCCAGGGCACTCCCGGTCCTTTCAACTGGCCCAGCTGTTTCCCCGCGGGCGCGTCCTTCAGGCGCATCGGCCCGGTGGATTTGAGAAAGAACTTCGCGAGGTAATCGACGTTATGTTCGGTGACCTGCCAGTAGATCGAATTCTTTTTCAGGTCCGCCAGCTTGAAGGGCTGCTGGTCCCGGAACCCGATCAAGATGTTGCACAGAGTCACCCAGCGCTCCGAGAACAGGCCGATGTTCAAATGCACGCGGGCCAGCGCGCCCCAGGCACCGACGGAATCAGCACCTTCCATCAGGATGCGCGGGACCGGGCGCGGATTCGCGTACGGGTCCGGAAGGTTATAGAGCAGGACCGGCATGATGGCTGACTCGGGTGAAGCCTGCTCGAAATCGTTGTGGCCGTAACGCTCGTTATATTCTTTCGCGTATTCGGGCGTGCGATGGCCAAAGATCCCCGAGCGATCGAGCCGGGCGCCGAAATCAAACAGCGCGTTCATGGTATTGGCGTTGTTGATCTGGTCGGTGGCAACCAGCGAAGTGTCCACCGTTCCAGGCGGCTGGCTGTCGAGCACGTGGAAAACAACGTTATCCTTATGGAGCAGATTTCCGACGACAGCACTGACCCGGAGGTATTGCGCCCCAATGGTAGTGGAAAGGTTGGCCCATTTCGGCGCCTCGGGGTCGGCAGGAGGACTCAACGGATGCGCCGCGACGTGGCAGAAAACGCATGACATCCCTACTCGATAAGGGCGAACCAGGTCCGGGTTGGTATTGTAATTTTCGTCCTTGCGATTCTTGGCAATGTCCCAGTTCTTTCGCGCCTTTTCATCGAACTTCGGGTTAGGGAACAAACGCAGGCCCACGATGCCCGAGGAGCGGCCATAGATCTTTGGATCAGGCTGGCGGGTGTTAGGATCTTCCGTCTGGCGAACGTAAAGCCCGTACTCGTCCGGCTTCTCCGGCACCTTTGTGCCGGGCTCGATGCTCAGGCCGGCGGGTCCCCATCGTTTGCCGGCAAGTTTATCGTCCGGAGAGAAGTCGCACAGCTTCAGCAGATCCATGAAGCCATAGCTGTGGGTGGAAAGATAATCCCAGAACACCTCATTACCCCCGCACCACATCATCCAGGTATTGCGGCCCTTGATCTCGTCCGCCGTGAGATCGAGCGGCTTCAGGGTGCTGTTTCCGTTCGCGTCTGTCGTCCCATCGGGACGCATGTCCATGTCGCGAAAGTAATCGAAGTCGTCCGCGGGGAAATCAGAGGGCGATTTACCCTGCGCCTTGGCTTCATCGACGATGTCGGCTGAGCCTGTTTTGGAAAGCGAGATCCAGGAAACCGCGATCGTAACGATGGAAAGGAGCCGAACTAATGAGGAGGACGATTTAGCATTCATGGTGATTATGGCAGAAGACGGCGGAGGGCCGAAGAGGGCGCGTGGAAGCATTGGAGAGGAGCTGCGGTAACGCAGCGCCGGCGAAAGCTACGATGAGGATTGGGGGACACCTTGGGGGACGTCTTTGGCTAGTTCTTGGCGGCATGCTGACACTGGGCAAGTTGCCGACGCAAGAATAAAAAAGATTTTTTTTAATCCCGGCCTCGCGCAAACGAATCCGCGTTTTTGCGACGTGGTTTGGATAATCCGGAGGCCTCGTCCGGCCTAACGAGTAACCGAATTCGCGCTTCCGTGTCGGCGAATCCTTGACAACCTTTCCGAAAAAGAATCAGATCGGA
>JBEEHO010000317.1:0-20633 GCA_041167425.1 Verrucomicrobiota bacterium
GTCTTTCATCATCGTCCGGGCGATCCCGATGACTTCGTATTTTGAGCACAAACTTTCCGGCTCTTTGGCCAGCAATTCGTCCTTCACGCTTTCGGCTTCGTGCAGCGCGTCTTCATACCTGCGTTCCAGGAGACGTGTTTGCACCAGTGCAGCCATCAGGTGGGCTTTTTCCCCGTCCGACATTTTGCTGGCGGCAAGAAGCTTCGCGCCGCGCTCCGCGATTTCGAAAGTGCCCTTCTCGGACATCTCCACCTGAGCCTTGATCGACCACAGTCCCGGAGATCCCGGACTCAACTTCAGCGCGCGATCGATCGTCTTGTTTGCGGCGTCGAAATTCCGGAGCACTTGATAGTTGAGTGTCAGATTTTGCAGAGGCCACGGTTCGGTCGGGCTGAGGCTGGAAGCTTTTTCGATGTTCGCATTCGATTCGGTCCATTTCCCCTGCCGTCGCTGAATCGCACCGATCGCGAGATAGACCTCGGCTTCGTTAGGCAAACCGCGCTGCGCGATGTCGAATTCTTTCAGGGCTTTCTCATAATCCCGGTCGCCGTAATAATAGGCGAAGCCGAGCGCCAGATGGCATTCAGGGCGGTCTGGCTGCAGCGCCAGAGCACGGTCCGCCAGCGAGCGCGCCTTTTCGCGGCGCGGCGGCGTCGGGTCGAAGGTGTGATAAATCCAGCTTTCCATGCGGGAGAAATCGGCCGCGGCGAGGGCGAAGCTTGGATCCATTTGCAGCGCGCGCTCGTAGAGCTGCTCCGCCTGTTTCAATTTTTCCGGCTCCTCCAGCTGCATATGGAGATTGTGCGCCTGCACGAAAGCAAGGTAGGCCTCGCCGTTCTCGGTGGGCTTGCGCGTCATTTGCGCTTTCTCGCTCGGCGAAAGTTTCGCCTGCAATTCGTGCGCGATCTTCTGCGCGAGATCGGTCTGGATCGCGAACACGTCCGTCAGATCGCGATCGTAATCTTCCGCCCAGATGTGCTCGTCGTTCACCGCGTTGATCAACTGCACGTTCAGGCGCACCCGATTTCCGGACTTCCGCACGCTTCCCTCGAGGAGAGTGGAAACGCCGAGAGCCTTCCCGATTTCGCGCGCGTTTTTTTCCTTGCCGCGATAGCCCATGACGGACGTGCGCGAGATCACCTTCAGGTCGCTGATCTTCGCCAGGTTCGTCAGGATGTCGTCCTGAATGCCATCGGCAAAAAAAGCGTTGTCCTTATCGTCACTGAAATTCTCGAAGGGCAGCACCGCGATCGATTTTTCGATCTTTCGCGCGGACGCGAGGGGGAGAAGAAAAAATCCCGCGGCAGCAGAGACGACGATGCCCGCGGCGAGCAAGGCGATCACGTTGCGCTTTCGCCTCGGTGTCGAAGGGGATGCCGGGGTCGCGCGGATCCCTTCCGGCGTCACATCCAGGGCCCAGGCCAGAATCAACGAAATCGGAAATCCGATCAGCAGCAGAACGATGACCAGCCGCAAGGCCCACGCCGGCAGCTCCCACGCGGGAAAGACGGCGGAGGCGAGCTGGATCACGCCGCCGGCCACGACGACATAAGCAACGGCGGCGCGATACACCTTGCGTCGCTTGATCTCTTCGAAGAAGCCGGCCATACGCCTCAATTACAAACGCCCATATCAAGTGAGACAAGATTCTTCGCCCGGCGTTGCCCGTAATTGTTTGCGGCGAACCGATCCAGACGCCGCCCGTTTCCGCTGGAACTACTTCAGGCCGGTCGCAAAAACGGTTTGAAAATGCGGGCTCTGTTTTTCCCGCGAAACCACCGTGACTTCGATGTTCTTGAAGCCGGCTGTTTCGAGAAACTGATGCAGTTGCACTTCGCTGAAGCCGAGCCAGTGATCGGCGTAAAGCTCACGGGCGCGTTCGAAACGGTGGCTGAGCAAATCGAGGATCACGATTCGCCCGCCTTTTCGCAACATGCGGTAAGCGCTGGCGATGGCGCGTTCCGGATGAATCGCGTGGTGCAAGGCCTGGCTCAGAATCGCGAGATCGATCGTGCCTTTCGCGATCGGCGGGTCTTCGATATCGCCGAGCCGATATTCCAGGTTCGCAAAGCCGTGTTGCTTCGCGAGCTTTGATCCGAACTCGACCATCTTCGGTGCATTATCGACCGCGATCACTTTGCGCGCGGTCTTGGCCAGGAGTTGCGAGAGCGTTCCTTCGCCGGCGCCGAGATCGGCCACGGTCAAGGGCGGCAACAGAGTGATGACGGTGTGCGCGAGGGCCTGCCAGGAACGGCCCGGGACATAACTGCGCCCGAATTTTCCGGCGAGCTCGTCGAAATACTCGCGCGCTTTATCGCGCCGTTTGCGCAACGCGAGCTGCAAGGCCGTGTGATCGCGCGCTGTCTCCGGCATCTCACGGGCGAGCACACGCGTGAGTTCATTCACCTTCGCGCGCGCGGGGTTGCGTTCCTTCTTCCCGGTCAGTCCGTAGTAAACATTCTTGCCCGCGCGCCGGTCTTCCACCGCGCCGGCGCGTTTCAATTGCGCGAGATGACTCGAGATGCGCGATTGCCCCATGCCGAGAATTTCCTGGAGCTCCGCCACGGAAAGCTCCTCCTCTTCCAGGAGCAGGAGCAGGCGGAGCCGGGTCGGGTCCGCGAGCAGGCGGAGAAAATTAATGGTTGACGCCATTTTGCACCTCCACGATATATCGACGTATCATGATTGGTCAATATGATCAATCTCTGATGCCGCCGGCACTTCACCACTCGCGCTCACCTTTCACCCGATTTTTTTCATGCTTCGACGCTTCATTTTTGCTTCCGAATCCGTGGGCGAAGGTCATCCGGATAAAGTTTGCGACACCATTTCCGATGCCGTGCTCGACGCCTGTCTCCGGCAGGATCGCAAGAGCCGCGTCGCCTGCGAGACCTACGCCAAGAGCAACGTCGTCATCGTCGGAGGCGAAATCACGATCCCGAATTTGCCGAAGAACAAACACCTGGAAGACGTCATCCCGATCAATCAAATCGTGCGCGATACCGTGCGCGACATTGGTTACGTCCACGACGACGACGTTTTTCACGCGAAGAAAATTTTCGTCAATACCGTCATCACCGATCAGTCGCACGATATCTCGCAAGGCGTCGATGCGAAGAAGGCGAAGGGCAAACAAACGTCCGAGCAGGGCGCGGGCGACCAGGGCCTGATGTTCGGTTTTGCGTGCGACGACACGCCGGAATTGATGCCGGCGCCGATCATGTTCGCGCATCGTCTTGGCCGCGAATTGACCCGCATCCGCAAGAGCGGAAAAGCGGATTGGCTGCGTCCCGACGCCAAATCGCAGGTGTCCGTGATTTATGAGAATGGAAAGCCGATCGGCATTTCCAACGTGGTCATCTCGACCCAACACACCGAAGAGGTGAGCCACGCTGAGATCGAAAAATTCTGCATCGAAAAAATCATCCGCAAAGTCCTGCCGAAATCGATGGTGAACGGCAAAACGCAATTTCTGATTAATCCGACCGGCCGTTTCGTCATCGGCGGACCTCAGGGCGATACCGGGCTGACTGGCCGTAAGATTATCGTCGACAGTTACGGCGGCTGGGGCCGGCACGGCGGCGGCGCCTTTTCCGGGAAGGACCCGAGCAAAGTCGATCGCAGCGCCGCGTACATGGGGCGCTGGGTGGCGAAGAATGTAGTCGCCGCCGGGCTCGCCACGCGATGCGAGATTCAATTCGCTTACGCGATCGGTTATCCCGATCCGGTGAGCATGAATATCAACACCTTTGGCACCAACACCGTGGACGAAGAAGCGATCGAACGCGCCGTCAACCGCACCTTCTCGTTCAAGCCGGCCGAGATCATTCAGCAGCTCGATCTTCTCCGCCCGATTTACAGCAAGACCACCAACTACGGCCACTTTGGCAAAGACGATCCCGATATCACCTGGGAAAAAACCGACAAGACTGCCGCGCTGAAGCGCGCCGCGCGCTAGTTTTAAGTTTTAAGCTTTAAGTATGGCTTACCAGTCGTTCGAGGATCTTGAGGTTTGGCAGCGCGCGTGCCGGCTCACTGTCGATATCTTCAAAGTTTTCGTGAGCTGCAAGAACTTCAGCTTCAAGGACCAGGTTCAGAGAGCCGCTCTGTCAGTGCCTTCAAATATCGCTGAAGGATCTGAGCGCGGCAGCAGCAAGGACTTCGCGCATTTTTTGAATATCGCAAAAGGATCCTGCGGCGAATTGCGCACGCAACTGTACATCGCGCGCAAATTGGAGCTTCTGACGAAGCCTGCTTTCGATGCCTTGATCAAAGAATCGAAAGAATTGTCCGCGATGCTGGAAGGTCTGCGCCGTTCCATGCTCGCACGCATCTCCTCGAAATCGAACCGTTCCACTTAAAACTTAAAACTTAAAACTTAAAACTTAAAGCTATGTCCACCACCACGACCGACCATCAACTAGAGAAAACCAACGATTACAAAGTCGCCGATATCAGCCTGGCTGATTGGGGACGCAAAGAGATTTCGATCGCGGAAAAAGAAATGCCGGGCCTGATGGCGATCCGCGAGAAATACGCTGTCGGCAAACCGCTCGCGGGCGTCCGCGTGACGGGTTCGTTGCACATGACGATCCAGACCGCGGTGCTGATCGAAACGCTCGTCGCCCTCGGCGCGCAGGTTCGCTGGGCCAGCTGCAATATTTTCTCGACCCAGGACCATGCCGCGGCGGCAATTGCAAAATCAGGCGTGCCGGTTTTCGCATGGAAGGGCGAGAGCCTCGAGGAATATTGGTGGTGCACCAACCAGGCGATTTCGTTCCCGGGGGGCAAAGGCCCGCAGCTCGTGGTCGATGACGGCGGCGACGTGACGCTCTTTATTCACAAAGGCTACGAGCTGGAAGAAGGAGCCGAGTGGGTGAAGTCGCCTTCCTCGAACAAAGAAGAGCAGGTGATCAAGGATCTCTTGCAGGAAGTGAAGCGCGAGAATCCGTATCGCTGGCACGAGATGGTGAAGGAATGGCGCGGCGTCTCGGAAGAGACGACGACCGGCGTGCATCGTCTCTATAAGATGCAGCAGCAAAATCAGCTGCTCGTTCCGGCGATCAACGTCAACGACTCCGTCACGAAATCGAAGTTCGATAACCTTTACGGCTGCCGGCATTCGCTCGTCGACGGACTCAACCGCGCGCTCGATGTCATGATCGCCGGCAAAGTGGCCGTCATCTGCGGCTACGGAGATGTGGGCAAGGGCTGCGCGCAATCCCTGCGCGGCCAGGGCGCACGCGTCGTCATCACCGAGATCGACCCGATCAACGCGCTCCAGGCGGCGATGGAAGGCTACGAAGTCACGACGATCGAAGACACCCTGGGACGCGGCGACATTTATGTCAGCACCACCGGCAACGTCGATATCATCACGCTGGCGCACATGGAGCGGATGAAGGACCAGGCAATTGTTTGTAACATTGGCCATTTCGATAATGAGATTCAGGTCGATCCGCTCAACGAGCGCAAAGATATCAAGCGCACCAACATCAAGCCGCAGGTGGACAAGTATACCTTCCCGGACGGCCACGAAATTTTCATGCTCGCGGAAGGCCGGTTGGTGAACCTCGGTTGCGCCACGGGCCACCCGAGCTTCGTTATGAGTAACTCCTTTTCGAACCAGGTCCTGGCCCAGCTGGACCTTTGGAAGAACAAGGACACCTACAAGATCGGTGTCTACGTTCTCTCCAAACAGCTCGACGAAGAAGTCGCGCGCCTGCACCTGCAAAAGATCGGCGTGAAGCTTACGAAGCTAACGGAGAAGCAGGCCGAGTATCTCGGCGTGCCCATCGAAGGCCCGTACAAGTCCGAGCATTACCGCTACTAGTTCGACCAAAGCTTCGCGATAACGATCGCGCTTACTTCTTCTTGTCCTTCTTGAAGCTATAATCGGCCAGGCCCCAGCCGTACTTGATTTGTCCGCCGTCGGTCATGGATTTAACCAGACCAACGCCGTCGGCATACCAATAGGTCCTGGTCATGCGGGCGGCTCCGCCGGTGACGTGACTTACTACCTTCATCGCCCTGAACTTGCCGGCCGGGACAGTTACTTTTTCGAAGCCAACGACCTCATACGTCTCCTCCACGTCGGTTAAGGTGTAGTCCTTGCCTTTCCATTCCCACTTCGATCCGGGGACAAGAGGGTTTTGGAGATATTTTCTAGGCGGCTCGTATTTTGCCTGCAATCCCTCGTGCTCCGGGTAGAGCTCTGAGTGCATGAGGACCCAGCCGTTTGTCTTGGAATACAAGGCATGAACTTTCACGCCGGCCAGAGTTTCGACAAGGTAGCGAGTTGTCCCGTCAGCCTGTTTCTCCTCGCTCAGGACGTTCAGGCTATGTTGAGTGTCGCCGTTACTGGCGCGATAAGTCCAGGAATCACCGGCGCGCAACGGAAAGTAATCGGCCGCGGTCGGTTTGGATTTCTTTTCTGCTCCACTGGTTGTTGCGACCAGGAATAGGAACGCTGTGACGGTAAGTGTCCGAGTCATCTTTATCTTAACTCTTACACGGCATCCGTTTTTGTTCCGGCGCTGTTATTAATCGTGTCTCGTTCCTTAAGGCGAAACAACCAAATGAACAGGAGCGTGATGAGAGCAGCCAGCGCGCACGAGAAAAGAACATCGCTGCACCAGTGATCGTTTACGCCAACTCGCGCGATCGAGATGAAAACCGGAATGATGAGGAGAGGTATCCGGTAATGCGGAAACAAAAACGCGAGCGGAAAGAAGAGCCCCCAGAAATGCGCGCCGTGTCCGGAGGGAAAAGAGGAGCCGTGCGTGCCGAAAAATTTCCAATCCCAGTTGCCCGCTTGAATTACTTCGAACGGTCGCAATCGGTGAAAAACTTCCTTCAAACCTACGGCCGCCAGACGCGTCGCGAATTGAGCGCTACCGACGAACAAGAGCATCCAGGCAGCGGAGCGGGTCGATTTCCAGGCGAACAGAATTACCCCGGCTCCTAACAAAGCGTAAGTCAGCGCGTATCGATTGATCGGAAAGCCAGAAATAATTTCCAGGAACGAAGTGCCCTTCAAGAGGAGGACCGAGGAGTTACCGCCTGCTTTTTGAACGAAGCCCGCGATCGGTCGATCGAAAAAGAAAATGCTCAGGAGGGTCAGCGCGAGACTTACCAGGATGCAGTAGATGATCAGCCGCTTATTCATCGAAACTCACCAGATTCCCGATCAGCCGCACTACTGGCAAGCTTAACCCGTTGCCGAACGGAATTTCAAGAGGCCCGCCTGTTTGCTACTCGCGGCGGGCGATGATCTCGAGAAACATCGGCGTGGTGAACCACGACTGCGGATCGGCATCGGCCGCTCGGAATTCGCGCAACACCTCCGCCCCTTCTTCCTCGGTGAGCCGGCCCAGCTCCTGCAAACGCATGACATTGATCTCGATGAAGCTGGCCGGCCATTGCCAGGCGTAATCGCGCGGGGCCACGGTGCGGATGCGTGGGAGGATCTCGAGCACGCGCATTCCAGCCTGGCGCAACAGACCGGGCAAGGAGCGCGCCACATTCGGATCGCCGCCACTCGCCCGCCAGCTTGCGTCCACTTCCTGCCGGAACTTCTCCAGCGCCGGCCGCTCGGGCATAAAGCAAAAAGTTTCGTAGTCGCTGTATTCGTGAAAAATGGCGAGCCCGCCGGGTCGGAGCGCACCCGCGATGTTGTCAATCAGTTTTGCCGGCGAAGAGACAAAGGTAGCCACCCAGCGGCACCAGCAGGCGTCCAAACCGAGTTGGCCTAACGACACTTCCATCAAGTCCGCTTCGCGAAACTCCACGTTGGTCAGACCGCGCCGGCGGCATCTTTCCCGCGCCGCGTCGAGGAACCGCGCCGAGCGTTCGATCCCCAGGACCGAGCCGGTGGGCCCGACGATTTCCGCCAGGTCAGCGGTGGCGTATCCGGGACCGGCGCCTACATCGAGAACGCGCCAGCCATGGGTGATTCCGACGCGCTGCCAGCATTCGGTCACGACCGGCCGCCAAACGCGGTGCTGCAACCCGAGCCGGTCGAGTTCCTCATCGTTCGTCCCCAGGACGTAGTCGGTTTCTTTCCTGGCTGTCACGGGCGCTCGAGTGAAAAGAGCCTACGAATTGATATGGAAGTAATAGGTTCCTTCATAATGGTTATCGGCCCGGCGCGACCGCGTCCGATTTTTTTCTGTCGGGATAATAGCACGTCTCGCTGGCTCCCGTGAATTTGCTTTACCCTGCTGGCGGTTCTCAATAGACACCGAATCGGTTCACGCATTTTCTGCAAAATGAAGCTGCTCCCCATCGCCGCCCTCCTCCTCGTCGTCGCCACGATTCCAAGCACTCCGAGTTACGCCGACGAGCGCCCGAAAAATAAGGAAGAGGCGCAAGCGCTCGCCTCGACGTTGAAATTTCAGGAAGGCGAAGTTGTCCTCAAGAGTGGTCTGGCCACGTTGAGGGTCCCCGACGGTCTTCGGTTTCTCAACGGACACGACGCGGGAATCGTGCTGGTGAAATTATGGGGCAACCCACCGATGGCCGATCCGCTCGGGATGCTTATGCCCGCCGGCGCCGGCCCACTCAGTCCCGAGTCCTGGGCGGTAATTATCACCTACGAAGAAGAGGGCTACGTCAAAGACAAGGACGCGGAGAAGATCGATTACGCGGAGCTGCTCAAGCAAATGCAAAAGGACACGAGCGACGCGAACAAGGAGCGCGAGAAGCAGGGATATCCGGCCGTCGAGCTGGTCGGCTGGGCCGCGCCGCCTCGGTACGACAAGGCGGTGCACAAGCTTTATTGGGCGAAGGAGCTGAAATTCAAGGCCGAGCCCGAGAACACTTTGAACTATAACATCCGTGTCCTGGGACGGCGGGGCGTGCTTGTTTTGAATGCCGTCGCGACGATGTCGCAGCTTCCTGAAATCGAAAGGAGCGCGCCGAAAATTCTCGGTGCGCTCGATTTCAATCCGGGCAATCGCTACGCGGATTTCAGCGAAGCATCCGGCGACAAAGTGGCTTCGTACGGAATCGCGGCGCTGGTTGCAGGCGGAGTCGCCGCGAAGCTCGGTCTTTTCAAGGGGCTCTGGGTCTTGCTCCTCGGAGCGAAGAAATTTGTTATTATCGGCTTCATTGCCCTCGCCGCCTGGTTCCGCAAACTATTCGGCAAGAACAAACCAGCGACGTGAGTGTAGAGGTGCTTGTGCCAAGCACCTGAACAGTACAACAAACGCTTGGCAAAGGCGCCTCTACATTATCCCGCGGGCGGCTAGTTCCAGTCCAACCATGAAGCCACGCAAAGCCGCCGTCGTTTTTATTTTCATCACGGTGATGCTGGACATGCTGGCGCTGGGATTGATCGCGCCCGTTCTGCCGAAACTGGTCCTGACTTTTCTCGGCGGCGATGCGCCGGGCGCGGCCAAGATGTTCGGCATTTTCAACACGGTCTTCGCGCTGATGCAGTTTATTGCTTCCCCGGTGCTCGGGGTGTTGTCGGATCGGTTCGGGCGTCGGCCGGTCATCCTGCTTTCGAATCTCGGGCTCGGCCTCGACTACGTTGTCATGGCGCTCGCACCGACGCTGAGCTGGCTCTTTCTCGGCCGCGTCATTTCGGGAATCACCGCGGCCAGCATCACCACGGGGACGGCGTACGTCGCGGATGTCGTCGCTCCGGAAAAGCGCGCGGGCGCATTCGGAATGATCGGCGCTGCCTTCGGGGTTGGATTTGTGCTCGGGCCGGCGCTGGGCGGTTTGCTCGGGAATTCCGATCCGCGTCTGCCATTCTGGGTCGCCGGGGGATTGAGCCTCGCCAATGCGCTCTACGGATATTTTGTTTTGCCGGAGTCGCTGCCGAAGGAGAAGCGACAGCCGTTCACTTTGCGCCGCGCGAATCCGGTGGGTTCGCTCACGCTCTTGCGCTCGCATCCGGAATTGTTCCAGCTCGCGACGATCCAATTCGTCGGTTATCTGGCGCACGAAGTTTTCAACGTCTGGGTGCTCTACACCATTTTTCGTTACGGTTGGAAGGAAGGCACGATCGGGCTTTCTCTCGCGCTGGTGGGAATTTGCTCCGTGGTGATTTCCGCCGGAATGGTGCCTGCGATCGTGGCGCGCCTGGGCGAACGGCGAACGCTCTACGTGGGACAATTTTTCGGCGCGCTCGGGATGGTCCTGGCCGGTCTCGCGCGCACCAGTTTGTTTTTCTTTCTCTCGATTCCGGTAATGATGCTTTGGACGATCTCGAGCCCGGCCGCGCAGGGAATGATGACGCGCAGGGTGAGCGAATCCGAGCAAGGCGAATTGCAGGGCGCGATCAGCAGTCTGGCCAGCCTCGCGTGGATCTTCGGCCCGGCCGTATTTACATTTACTTTCGCTTTTTTTATCGACGAAACGCGCGGATGGAACCTTCCCGGGGCGCCCTGGTATCTCGGCGGATTTCTGCTTTTCGTCGCCATGGGACTGGCGACGCGAATCCCACAATTGCCCGCCCCGCCGAAATCGAAGACGATGCCACCGCCATCGCGCGCTTGATCCGGGCTTTTCGCGGGACCCGCCGATCGTTTCGGACTGACCTTGCGAACGACAACAGGCTTCCGCCTAACGGTACGGCAGAAGAGTTGCTGTTAGAAAGGTCGCTTGAATCCCCTCTGGGTTGAAGTAACCAACCTGTCATCGTGTCAAAAAATTCCATCCTGCTTTTGCTAATTCTGGTTCTTTGCGCGAGCGGTCCGGCGCGTGCGGATGAGCAAACGCGGCAGGTGCAGGAAGAGCTGCGGAAAAGGCATCTCTTCTTCCGCGATATCGATGGCCGAAACACGCCGGAATACTCAACCGCGCTCCGGCATTACCAGGAAAGAAAGGGCTTTGCGCCTACTGGAATCGCCGACGATGTCACCCTCTACTCGTTAGGTATCGGCGAACCGCTGCCTCCGGCGGAAGGGGCGCCCGAGCTTCCCGATGTGCCCGTCCTGAAGAGCGACGCGGCGCTGAGTGAATTGAAAAAGCGGACGCCGGAGCCGATCAAGCCCGAAAATGCCGTGGCCGCGCCGAAGGGCGATATCCGGGATTTCGTTCGGCGATACCTGGCCGCGTGCGAGTCTTCCAACCCGCAAGACGAGCTCGCCTTTTACGCCGATCGGGTGGACTACTTCGATCACGGCGTTGTCGACAAGACCTATATCCTAAACGAACTCGCTGTTTACGATCAGCGGTGGCCGAAGCGCAATTATTCGACCGGTGATTCGGTGCAGGTGGTGAAAACAGGAAACAACACCAACGCGAGATTGCGGGTCAGCTTCGAAGTGGCCAATCCGCTTCATAACCGGCGGGCGCGTGGCCGGACCATTAACACTTTGGGCTTAATCGAAAACGGCGACTCGCTCCAGATCGCATCGATCAAGGAAGCGCGCGTTCGCCGTCCGTCCCGTCATCGTCGGCGTCCGCCAGGTTTTCCCGCGGCGGTCGGCCGAACCGTGCACAAAGTATTTCACAGCATTTTCCGCTGAACGGCTCGTTAGGGGGCCACCGGCAAGCGAATCGCGCCGGCCATGGGAAACGCGCGTTGGTTTTGCAGATCGATCGCCCAGGCGCGGATGGTCGCTCCGCTTTGCGGGAGACTCTTCGCATCCACCGTTCGGGAAAATCCGGCGCGCTCGAGTGCGGCGACTCCCGCTGGCTGGGCCACGTCCTTTCGCTTCTCGCCCGTCTCGGTTACGCAAAATGGCTGCCAGCGGCCGTCGGCAGCATCAAACCCGATAACCACACAATCGGCGGGGCGATCCTGGTCCGGGACCTTCGCCCAGCCTTTGCAGAAAAGATGGCCGCTCCCATCCAGGGTCGCTTCTTCCAAGGCGCCGGCCGAGGCATTGATCGCGTCCGGCCGTTCCCTCACGGCGTTGGCCAAATCGTGACTCACCAGCCGCGGTCGCAGCGCGTCCCTGGCGGCGATGGTCCGAATCGTATCGATTGTTTCCTGCGCCGGATAAGGGGAGGAAAACGCCATCTCGGGATTTTGCGGGATGGCCTCGCTCCACCGCACCACGAGCTGTGTGTGTTGCCGAGTCTCGTGGTCGCGTCGCAATAATTTTCTTTCGATTTTGAAAGTGACCAGCCAGAACGCAAGCACGAGCAGAAGGGCGGCAACGCCGGCAGCCCGAAAGGCAAATCGCGTGGTGGATGGCCCATCCGTTTTTGTCTGCGCGTAAACGCTGAATCCGAGTCCCAGCAGCGCGATGTAGAAGAAGGCCGAGAAAGCGGTGTAGCGCGAATCGCCCGCCATCGAAGAGGCAAATCCAAGGCGGGCGGCTGCGGCCATGCCCGCGGAAATGAGGGTGTAACCCGCCAGGACGAGCCATGGATAAAAAGGCTGCCATCTTCCGGTGCGCCGCATCTGACGGACCGCTGTAGTCGTTAGGCCGGCGAAGAGTAACAGAATCACGGCGCCACAGATCGCGGGCGCGCTCACGTTGAACAACGATCCGGTCCAGACCAGGACGAAGCGCACGAACGCGGACCATTGCATGATCGGCGACACGACCGGCGGAGAAAGCGGCGGGTGCCGATACGAAATAAAATAAGAGGCGACGGACATCGCCGCGATGATGAGGTAAGCCGCGCGCCAGTAAATTCGCGCCCCGGGTCGAGGGGCCGGAAGATGATTCCCTGATCGCGTCTCAATCGGAAACGCCAGCAGCCAGACCAGCATCCCATTTCCGAACGAGTAGGTGGCCACCAAGGCGAGAAGCGCGTTCACGATTGTTTTCCTCGGCAGCGAGCTTCTCGAAAGATTCATCAAAAGCGCGAAAACAAGCGCGAAGGTCGGCACGAAGGTCTGGCCCTGTGCGCCGACGAGAAAGGTCTCGTACTGGCGCGGCGAAAAGAGGAGAAGATTCATCAGGCCAAAGACAAACGCGCGACCCGTGGGCGGTTCCTGGGAGAACGCGAGCAGTTTGTAGAGACCGATGGAGCCGGCGCAGATGAAGCAGAACGTCAGCAGCATTTCATGCCGCACGTCCCAGCCGGCCAGGATCGCCATCGGCAGCCAAACCAGGCGCGGAAAGAAGAGGCGATGCTCGTTATGCTGGCTGAAGAGCTGGGCGAAGTGGAGCGTGCCACGATAATAGGCCGCGAGCTGCGCGCCGGGCGTGTCCCACTCATCCCAAAACGGCACCGCCACCCAGTGCGTGCATATGATATGCAAAGCAGCGACGGCCGGGAGGGACCAGAGCGTGAGGACGAGGACTCTTTGCAAGATAAGCCGCCAATCACTCTGCTGGTTCACCGTCGGCGATCATTCGAACTTCGTTAGGTCAAAGCAATAGAAAGTGTTCGAAAGAAAAAACCGTTGGAACATCGCGGGCGCATGAGCGATCCAAAAACATGCGAAGCCGCAGCGCGATGGGCCTAACCGGCCAATGGGCCATTGTGCTTCTGACGATTGCGGCCTGGTTGTTCATTTCGAATCATTGCGTCCTCGGACTGAATGAAACGGCGGCAGCGCCTGATTCGGAATCAAGCGGCTGCCCGATGCATTCGGCGCCGGCCAAGGAAAAGGCGCCGGCGAATCTTCCGTGCTGCAAAGATTTGCGCGTAGTGGCCCCTCACTCGGCCAAGAATATCACGGCGGTCGCGAGCCAATTAATCGGCGTGAAGGATTATGCCGCAGCAGTTCCACTGATGCCGCCGCGTTTGACGACCCCGTTGCTGACGTTGGATACGGGACCGCCTCACGCCCTCAGTTTCGCCGAATCGATTCTTCAGCGGAGCATTCTCGCTCACGCACCTCCGGCGGGTTTCGCTCATCTGTAGTGGCGGGCGTGCCGCCTGCACTGCGTAACTTGTGCGGCCGAGATGGCCGCCTCTACAGATCGAGCGCTGGCGGCGACCGCTCGGTCGCCTCGTCCCGCGGCGGCCAGTCTGCCGTAAACCTCAACCCAATTTTTCCAGCTCCAATATGAAGAAACATTTTTTTTTAATTCTCGTCGCGTCTTTGATCTTCGCGGCAGCCGTCGCCCCTGCGGCGACGCAAAAATATACCTGCGTGATGCATCCGGAAGTCGTGATGGATCAGCCGGGGCAATGCCCGAAGTGCGGGATGACACTGGTGCCGATGAAGCCAGAAGAAAAGAAACGTCCAGCGCCCAACGTCCAGCGTTCACCATCCAACGAAGAAGCGAAACCCGCGGACCACCACCACCACCAGGATATCGTCGCTCATGAAGCGCAGCGGTTGAAATCGGAGAAGAGACCGGAGATGGACGACATGCAGCACATGTCGATGCAATCGACCGTGAACGTCGCGGAGCCGATGAGCCGTGAGAGTTCCGGCTCGAGCTGGGTGCCGGATTCGATGCCGATGTATGCGCGAATGTTCATGATCGGCGACGACATGCTTATGCTGCATGGCGGGATTTTTCCGCGCTACGTGAATGCAAATACGCGGCGCGGCGACGATCGGATCGATGGGCCGAACTGGTTTATGGCGATGTATTCGCACCCGCTCGGGGAGAGTGCGCAAATTGGATTTCGCGGGATGATGAGCCTGGATTTGCTCACGGAAGGCGGGCGCGGATATCCGCTCTTATTCCAAACGGGCGAGACTTGGAATGGCAACGCGCTGCACGACCGGCAACATCCGCACGATTTGTTCGACGAACTTTCGCTGAGCTATTCGCAAAAGTTTGGGCACGATTTCTCCGCCTATCTTTATCTCGCTTATCCGGGCGAGCCGGCGCTGGGGCCGCCGACGTTCATGCATCGGCTCTCCGCGATGGATAATCCCGACGCGCCGCTCGGCCATCACTGGCAGGATTCCACGCATGTGACCTTCGGTGTCGTCACGCTGGGGGCGGTCTGGCGTGATCTGAAAATTGAGGCGAGCACGTTCAAGGGCCGGGAGCCGGATGAGGTGCGCTACGATTTCGATCAACCGAAACTCGATTCGTTCAGCGGCCGGCTCTCATGGAATCCAACGAAGAATCTGGCGCTGCAGTTTTCTCATGGCTATATCCGAAGCCCGGAGGAACTGGAGCCTGATTCGAACCGGCACCGCAGCACGGCGTCGCTCATATACAATATCCCGCTCGGTCCCGACCGGAACTGGTCGAACTCGTTCGTCTGGGGTCAGAATCACGACAGCGGCCACGGCACGACCCAGTCGTTTTTGCTTGAGACGAATTATCAGCGCGGGCGCGACACGTTTTACGCGTGTTACGAACACGTCGAAAAACCGGGGAGCGAGCTCGTGCTCGACGCGATCGATCAGGAGCGCGTCTTTCCGGTCAATGCTTACACGATCGGATATGTGCGCGATCTGACGCACGGGCAGGGAATCGATGTCGGCCTCGGCGGGCAGTTTACCATCAACGATGTGCCGGAAGGGCTGGATCGATATTATGGAAACGAGGTGCCGTACTCATTTCAGGTTTTCCTGCGTGTCCGGCCATCGCTCATGAGCGAGCACGCGATGACGCACCGCGAGATGGCGCCTAACGAGAAGTAGAGGTAACACAGAATGTGTGTCATCCCGAGCCGCGCAGACGGCGAGGGACCTTACAGGCGCTCAACCGCTACCGCGATACGGCAAGCGGGCGCGGCGGGTCAGGCAGTGATCTTTCGTGTCTGATGCCTTCCACGCTTGCGAGATCCCTCACCGTCTGCGGGGCTCGGGCTGACAGCGCAGCTTTTCGCCCTCAACCAAAGCTTGTCGGGTTCTTTGGTTCCGCGCAGATTGACCGCGCATGAAAACTCGATCTCCGATGTGCCGTTTTCTTTTCCTGTTATCGATCTTCGGTGCGGCCCTGACCACCAACGCCGCCGGCGAAAAGCGCAACATCACCGAGAAGGACCTCTTCAATTTCGTCTGGATCGGAGACGCGCAGGTTTCGCCGGATGGCGCGCGGGTGGCCTTCGTTCGCGTCACCGTTAATGAAAAGAAGGAGGGTTACAACACCTCCATCTGGACGGTGCCCGCGGCCGGGAAGGAAGAGCCTCATCGCCTGACGAGTGGTGAACGCGATTCGTCACCGCGCTGGTCGCCGGATGGAAAATATCTGGTCTTCACCCGTGCGATCGAAAAAGACGGGAAACCTGAGCCGCCGCAATTGTTCATGCTTTCGATGGCCGGAGGCGATGCGTTTTCCTTTACCGCATTGCCCAAAGGCGCGGGCGATCCGAAATGGTCCCCGGACGGAAAGGCCATCGCTTTCACCAGCTCGTCCCATCCCGAGGACCTGGCCAAGCAGGAAAAGAAAAAGCAAAAGGAAGAAGAGCTGAAGAAGGCGGCATCGGCCGAAGCCTCTTCATCGCCATCGCCGGGCAAGGACAGCGGGAAAGAAAAACCGACGTCCGCTGACGCCGCGGTGAAACAGGCGGAAACGGAAGCGGAGCACGAGAGCGACATTCACGTCGTGACCCGCGCGGTCTACCGGGGTGATAATGAGGGGTATTACGATTTCAAGCGGCCAGACCACATCTGGGTCGTGCCCGCGCCGCATAACGCGGATGAGAAAGTGCAGCCAAAGCAACTGACGAGCGGGCGTTTCGACGAAGGCGGCGCCACCTGGTCGAAAGATGGGACGCAAATTTATTTCGCGTCGCTTCATAACGACGAGCCGTATTACGAACGGCCGAAGAGCGAGCTTTATTCCATTCCGGCCAGCGGAGGCGAGCCGGCGAAACTGACGACGATCGATATGGACATCAGCGGTTTCTCGCTCAGTCCGGATGGAAAACAGATCGCGTTCATTGCGTCGGCGGAACAGCCGGTTAATTCCTACACGCAACCTGATTTGTGGGTGGTCGATCTGGCGAAAGACGCGAAGCCGCGAAATCTCACCGCCACTTTCGACTGGGATGTGGGCGCGAGCGTTTTCGGGGACCGGGGCGCGCCGCGCGCCGGTGGCGGCAACGTTCCGATCTGGTCGCCGGATGGCAAAAGCATCGTCGAAAATTTCGCGAAGGAAGGGCAAACGAACCTGGCTTCGTTCGATGTCGCCACCGGCGCCGCGACGGAAATCACGAAGGGGAACCAGGCCATCGCGCGGTTTCGCGCCGCGCCGGATACTTCGAAGCTGGTTTATTTTCTCTCCACCACGACGAAGATTGGCGATCTGTTCTGGCTGGATCGCGTGAGCGGAGAAGCGCGCCAGCTCACGCACAGCAACGACGAGTTATTCGCTCAGCTCAACCTGACCGAGCCGGAAGAAATTCGCTATAAAAGCTTCGACGGAAAAAGCATCCAGGCCTGGGTGCAAAAACCGCCGGGATTCGATCCCGCGAAGAAATATCCGCTTATTCTAAATATCCACGGCGGCCCGCACGCGGCCTATGGATACATTTTCGAGCACGAATTTCAGTGGATGGCCGCGAAGGGTTATGTGGTGCTTTATCCGAATCCGCGCGGGAGCACGAGCTACGGCCAGGAATTTGGGAACGTGATCCAGTTCCATTATCCCGGCGACGATTACCAGGACCTGATGCTCGGGGTGGATGAAGCGATCAAGCGCGGATACGTCGACGCGAAGAAGTTGGGCGTGACGGGCGGCAGCGGCGGCGGATTGCTGACGAACTGGGTCATCGGCCACACCGATCGGTTCGCCGGCGCGGTTTCGCAGCGCGACATCGCCAGCTGGGCCGACTGGTGGTACACGGCCGACTTCACTCTCTTCCAGGCGACGTGGTTTAAGGCGCCGCCGTTTCAAGATCCGGGAGATTTCAAGGCCCGCTCGCCCATCACTTATATTAATGAGGTGAAGACGCCGACGATGTTTGTTCTGGGCGAGAACGATTACCGCACGCCTCCGGGCGCGGGCGGCGAGCAGATGTTTCGCGCATTGAAGTTTCGCAAGATTCCGACGGTGATGGTGAAGTTCCCGAACGAGAGCCACGAGTTGTCGCGCTCCGGCGGTCCGTGGCATCGGGTGGAACGGCTGCAACATATCGTGGGCTGGTTCGATAAGTGGCTCATGGGAATGCCGAAGCCGGAGTACGACGTGGCTCCGGAAGGTGGCGTGCCCGTGAAGCCGGCCGCGCCCAAGCCGAAACCGTGAGTTAACGGCAGCACCTCGCGGAAGACGGGGCCCGGCAGCCGTCATCCCGAGCCGCGCAGACGGCGAGGGACCTCGCAACTGCAATGTTCACGTGGGTGCCTTCAAGGGGTCGCAATTTCAAGTGCGAGGACCCTCGGCCGGCCTTGCGATGACATCGCCCTTGTCTCTTTACTTTCTCACGCCGGCCCGCCTTCCCGTTATCGCGCAAACTAGCGAAGGCGAAATGTAAAGCGTCGTCATCCCGAGCCGCGCAGACGGCGAGGGACCTCGCAACTGCAATCCCGGTGTTCTAATGACATTGAGCCCGAACCAAGGCTGAATCGCTTCCGCGAAGATCGCGCGCGAAGCAGCGTGGAATTGTTGACTTAGAAGAAGGCACCTCCTCCGACTGTGAGGTCCCTCGGCGTCTGCGCGCCTCGGGATGACAACTTGCTGTTTCGGCGCAACCGATTCCGGCGTCGTTCGCAATCTTGGAGACTTATCTTGTCGAACTCTGGCAGCGATGCAGAATAGGCCGGGATGAGAATCCGGCGGCAAGATTATCACGATATCGAGCGCATTATTGAGTTCGATTTTGTGCGGGCGACCGAAGCCGCCGCGCTGAACTCGTTGCCGTGGCTCGGTCGCGGCGAAAAAGAAAAAGCTGACGCGGCGGCCTGTGACGCGTTGCGCGGGATGTTCGATCTCATGCACATTTGCGGCGAAGTCGTGATCGGCGAGGGGATCAAGGACGACGCGCCCGGCATTTTCAAAGGCGAACAACTCGGCACCTGGGTGCCCGGGTCGCCTCAATTCGATATCGCGCTCGATCCAATCGACGGCACGACCAACATCTCGAAAGGCGCCCCGAATTCGATCAGCTGCATCGCAGCCGCCAGTCCGGAGGAAGGAGTGAAAGTCGCGCTGCGGGATATTCCCTCATTCTATATGATGAAGCTGTCGTACGGCCCTCGCGTGGTGCAGCACATGCAGATCACCGGCATCGACACCATCAAGCTGGAGAGTCCGATCGAGGAGACGCTCCTGCTGGTCGCGCAGGCCATGAACAAACGGGTCCAGGACGTGGTGGTCACCATGCTGGACCGGCCGCGGCACAAAGAAATGGTAGCGGAGATCCGGAAGGTGGGTGCGTCGTTGCGCATGATCAGCGACGGCGATATTGCCGCGGCGATGGCGCCGTCGATTGCCGACAGCGGCATCGATCTCTATTTCGGAATCGGCGGATCGCCTGAGGCGGTCCTGGCCGCGGCGGGCATCAAATGTCTCGGCGGCGACATGCAGTGCAGAATGTGGCCGCGCGACGAAAAGGAGCGCAAGAGTCTCGTCGCGGACGGGCACGAAGCCGATCTTGGTCGCGTTTTTTTTGCGGACGATCTCGCGAAGGGCAAGAACATCATTTTTTGCGCAACGGGAATCAGCGATAGCGCGTTGTTGCGCGGCGTAAAGTCGACGGGCCCGACGGCGACGACCTATTCAATCCTGATGCGAGCCAAGAGCCGGACAGTGCGATTTATCCGGGCGTCGCATGATCTGCAGAAGAAAACAATCCGGCTGCGCTCCGATAATCGCGAGCATAGGATCTAAGAGACTGGGGAACTTCTCGAGGTCGGGGGGATGATAAGGATCGAGAGCAAGATCAAGAGCAGGAGCAGGAGCAGGAGCAGGAGCAGGAGAAGAAGAAGAAGCGGGCGGGGGAGGGACTAACATCTCTCCTCGACAGACCGAGGGTCATTTGGTCATATTCCAAAACACTTCGCTTATGACATCAAAAAAGAAATCCGCGTCCCGGGCCTCTCTGCACGAGCTGTCGCCAGACAACGGCTGTATCATCGACACCAAATGGAAAGTAAGCCCCCTGAGTTATCACGCCTGCGCGAGCGAGATCGGCCAGGAACACTCGGTGCACAACGCTCCCATGCCCGAAATCGTGGTCTACGATCACGTCGGTTTTAGAGGTGCGTTTGCCCGCACGAACCTGAGTTTTCATTTCCTGGGCGATTTTTGGAACGATCGAATCAGCTCGCTCATCATCGTGAGCGGGGTCTGGCGATTTTATCGTGACGAATATTACAAGGGCGACTCGTGGGATCTCGGGCCGGGCTTTTACGAGTGCTTCTTTAAGGACAAAGGTCCGGATGACGTCGTCAGCTCCTTTCAGGCGATTTCATTGACGTAAGGCTGGAGCTAGCGAGCCTGGGTGCGGGGACCGGCGAGCGCGGCGACTGCTTCCGCGCAACCCCACGAGAGAGTGAAGCCAGAGCCGCCGTGTCCGTAATTGTGAATGAGCATGCGGCCGTCGCGGAGTTTCGCGCGCTCGATGCGAACCCCTGAGCGGCGAAACGGACGGAGACCGACGCGTTCGCCGAGCACGTTCGGTGGGTTGAGATCGAGGACACGGCTGCATTCGATGACGATGTGTTTGGTCGCCGCCGGATCGACCGCGCGATCATCGCTCAGGTGGTTTGTCCCGCCGAAGACACAATCGTTTGCGCGCGGGATGGCGTACATGAGCGGGGAATCGTCGCAGACCACCGCGCAGGAGAGATCGATTTTCGGCACGAGGGCGACATGGCCGCGATGGGGTTCGAGCTCGAAGACTTGCATCAG
>JBEEHO010000318.1:0-14026 GCA_041167425.1 Verrucomicrobiota bacterium
AACGCCAAAGAGGCGGAGACCGTGGCCAAGCACCAAGCCGCGAATGTGCGCGGGAGGCGCACCGAGCGCGAGGCGGACCGCGATTTCGCGGAGCCGGCGGAAAGCGGTGTAAGCCAGCACGCCATACAACCCGACCGCCGCGAGCAGCAAGGCGAGACCGGCGAAGATCGCGAGCAGAAAGGTCAGGAGCCGATGGGTGGCCCACGTTTCCGCCACGCGTTCATCCATTGTGCGGACATCGAAAACCGGTTGCGTGGGATCGAGGCGGGTGATGATTTCGCGCACGGATTTTTCGAGCCGCTTCACATTTCCTGAGGCCCGGACCATCAGGACAAGGTTGGTCCGCCCGACTTGCGTCTGTGGAAAGAAAAACGCCGGCACCGGCGTAGCGTCGTCGTAGCCGCGGAGTTTCAGATGGGGAACGACGCCGATAATCTCGTGGAGCCGCGGGCCTTCCGAGGAATCAGCCTCGGTGTCGACCATCAGCCTTTTCCCGATCGGGTCCTGTCCCTTGAAGGTCATGTCGGCCAGCGTTTGGTCGATGATCACTACTGGCGGAGAATCCGCTTTGTCGTGCTCATTAAACGTCCGGCCGCGGAGCAGGTTAATCTTCAACGTCGCGAAATAATCGCCCTGCACGACGTCGTTGTCGGCTGATGGCTGCTGGCTGGGATCGGTCGGAGGCGCGCCTTCCGGTTGGAAGTTTAACTGCCAGCCGCTGAGCATGGGCGGGCACGAAGAAATAGCGGCGCTTTGCACTCCCGGCAGGCGGCGAACTTCGTCGAGCAATCCATTCTCAAAACTCAGGGTCTTGTTCAGCGCGTCATACTTCGTCCAGGGAAGTTCGATCCGCGTGGTCAGCACCCCGTCAGGCTCAAACCCAAGCGAGGTCGACTGCATCTTTGCAAAACTTTTGAGGACAAGGCCTGCCGCGCTCAGCAGCAGCAACGTCAACGCGACTTCGACGATCACGAGCCAGTCGCGGCTGCGCCGCGCGGTTTTCGTTTCCGAACTTCCGAACGAGCCCGCCGCGAGCGCGGCCTGAATATCTCCGCTCGCGGCCTGCCACGCCGGCCAGAGCCCAAACAAGATGGTTGTGAGCGCCGCGAGCGAAAAGGTGAAAGCCATTACGCGCCAGTCGAAGCCGATTCCGTCAAAACGCGGTGCACCGACCGGAGCGAAGGCGACGAGTGCGTCGCGTCCCCAAGTTGCGAAGACCAAGCCGACGGCGCCGCCGATGAAGGAGATGGCAAAACTTTCGATCAGGAGTTGCCTGATGATCTGGCCGCGGCCAGCACCCATCGCCGCGCGAATTGCGAACTCCCGAGCTCGCGCGGCCCCACGCGCAGCCAGAAGATTCGCCAGGTTCGCGCAAGCGATGAGCAAAACGACGGCGACCGCGCCGAGAAGCAACGCGAGACTCGTGCGATAATTACCGAGGAGATTTTCGAGCAGCGGCCGGACCGCGACGCCGGTGCCAGCATTTGTCGCGGGATAAATTTTCTCGAGGCGCGCGGCGATTGCCTTCATCTCGCTCCGCACCTGTTCCAGCGTGACGCCATCCTTCAATCGGCCCCAGGCGAAGAACATGGGATGATTGGCGCGGTTCTGCCATCCCGGGTTGGCGCTTCGGCGCAGGACGGAGAACCAGGCGTCCACGCCATGCGGCGAATCCATTTCGCGCGGCATCACTCCGGTAACAGTGAAAGGCTGGCCGTGAAAATTGACCGCGCGCCCGACAATCTCGGGATCGCGATGAAAGGCGCGGTCCCACAGGCGATCGCTCAGCACCACCAGCGCGGGCGCGCCCGGTTTATCTTCATCTGCGCGGAACGTGCGGCCGATTTGCGCCGGCAGCCCGATCACGTCGAAAAAGTTCGCAGTCACAAAAGCGACCGCTACTCGCTCCGGTTCGCGGCCGGCAATGCCGCTGAGATTGCGCGACTCCAGGCGCGTGAGCGCGAGCTGCTGGAACGAAGTGCTGTCGTGCCGCCAATCGACGTAATCCGGCAGGGCGATCGAAGTGTCGGTACCGCTGATCACTTCATTTAGATAAACGAGCCGCTCCGGCTGCGGATACGGTAGCGGACGCAGGAGCACGGCGTTGATCACACTGAAGATCGCGCTGTTCGCGCCGATGCCGAGCGCGAGGGTGAGCACGGCGACGATGGTGAATCCTGGCGATTTGCGAAGCTGGCGAAGCGCAAACCGGAGATCGTTCATGGCGATTGATGCTGTAGCCACGGCGCTGTGGGCCGTTCTGGTTCGTTGTTGAGCGCGGTCCTCGAAGAGACGGCCCACAGGGCCGTGGCTATAAGATGGTGGCGATTATTCATTGCCGTGGATTTCATTCCGCTCGGAGTGCGATCATCGGATCGACTTTGCTGGCGCGACGCGCGGGGATGAGGCAGGCAATCAATGACACCACGCTCATGACAAGTGCGGTGCCGAGAAGAGTGGCGATGGGCAGCGCCGGCACGTCGAAGAGCACGCTCTGCATCGCTCTTCCTGCCAGCCACGCGCCGATCAAACCGAGGCTGGTTCCGGCGGCCAGCAGGCGCAGGCCTAACGAGAGGAATTGCGTCCCAATCTGGCCTCTTTGCGCGCCAAGCGCCATGCGAATGCCGATCTCGCGTGTCCGTTGCGCGACCGAGTAACTGAGCACGCCGTAAGTTCCAATCGCCGCCAGGAGCAGCGCGACGCCGGCGAAAATTCCGGCGAGCAGCGCCGGCGACCTGCGCGCGATGAGACTGTCGGTGATGCGCGTATCCATGGAGCGGAGGTCATCGATCGCCAGATTCGGATCAGTCGCGCGCACCAGTTTTCGCAGCGTTTCGGCAAACGCTTCAGGGCGCTGGCTCGTGCGCGTGATCACGAAGATATTAGCGTTATCTCGATAAGCGAAAGGCAGGTAAACAGCACCCTGGCCCTGCGGTTCCGTCAGCTCCGCTTGTTTTACCGCGCCGACCACGCCGACAATGGTGAACAGGGTGCCCTCCTCTACCTCGCTTTTTCCGGTGTAGGTGACGCCGGGATGAAACACTTGTTGGCCAAGCGCGGTGCCCCCGCCACCGCGGGGCCAGTAACGCCGGGCGAAATCTTCGTCCACGACACAGACGCGTTCCGAGCGGTGTGAATCGGCCGAGGTAAGAAACCGTCCTTCGCGCAATGGAATGCCGAGAGCCGTGAAATAATCGCCGCTTACGCCATAGGAATAGTGACCGTGCAGTGATTGCCCTGGGGGAGGCACATAGCCCTTTGGCGTGATCGCGGTTTTGCCGTTATCTCTGCTTAGCGGCATGTTCGTGATCGTCCCGGCTGCGGCGACGCCTGGTTGCTGACCGATTAATTCCAGCAAGCGATCGACGACAGCAACGCGGTCTTTCGGTTCGTATCCCCACGCGAGCGTGAACTCGCCGGTGAGAACATGGTCGGCGCGGAAGCCAGGAGGAACGGCCATGACCTTTTTCAGACTCAGCCCGAGCAGCGCTGCGCCGGCGAGCAAAACAAAAGCAAGCGCGATCTGCGCGACGATGAATCCGTGGCGAAGGCGTTGAGCGGTGAGACTGACCGTGCCCGTCCGCGATTCCGATTGGAGCGCAGTCGCGAGATGACTGCTCAGGTTGAACCAGGCAATCGGTAGCGCGATGACAATTCCGAGAACGACAGCGCTAACGAGACCGATTGACGCCAGCCATCCATCGAACGCGATGTGCGCGCCGAGCGGCAAACGATCCGCGCCGAGAAGTTCGAACAGGTGAATTCCCCAGGCACCGACGACCAGGCCAACCAATCCGCCCACGAAGGTGAGCAACACCGTTTCCGTCAGCACCTGACTGACCACATGCCAGCGGCTCGCGCCCATCGATTGGCGGATCGCCATTTCTTTCGCGCGGCCGCTCGCGCGGATCAGCAGCAGGTTCACCAAATTGACCGCGCCGATGAGCAGGAGGAAAAACACGCCGGCCTGCATCAACCAGAGTGTCGGGCGGATGGAGCGGACGTGATCGGCGTGGAGTGAAAGGACCGGCGAGCGGAAGCCGGCGTCGGCCATCGCCTTCGCTTCGGGATTGTCCTGCTCGACGGCGGCGTTGTGCGCATCGATCTGGGATTGTGCCTCGGCGATCGTCGCGCCCGGCTTCAATCGCGCGATCATGTGTGTGCCGCCGCCGCCGGAATGGCGCTGTTTCGGAGTGCGCTGCTCCAAGCTCGACCGGATCGGCAGGAAAAGATGCGGTTCCGAGGAGAGGAAGCGAAAATCCGGAGATAACACTCCGATGATCTTTCTCGGGATGCCGTTCACGCGGATATCGCGGCCGAGGACATTGGGATCGGAATTGAGGCGCTGCCGCCAATAGCCATCGGTCAGGATGACCACTCCGTTGTTTTCCGCGACCGCCGCTTCCTCTTCGTTAAAGCTGCGCCCCATGACCGGACTGACGCCCAGCGTCGCGAAAAATTCCGGCGAGATGCGCATCACTTCTGTTTGCTCGGTCGAGCCGGGTTCGCCGGCGACTTCGCTGCCCTCGCGAAAGATGGAAAGGCTCGAGATGGCCGGGATGTTGCCTCGCCGCTCGTAGTAGTTGGTGATCGACGAGCCGTCGTTCTCCACTCCCGCTTTCGGATAGGTGTTAAAGATCGTAACCAGCCGATCGGATTGCGGAAAGGGAAGCGGGCGGAGCAGGACGGAATCGATCACCGCGAAGATCGCGAGGTTCGCGCCGAGACAGATCGCGACTGTGGCGACAGCGGTGAGCGTGAACGCCGGAGCCTTGCGAAGTTGGCGAAGAGCGAAGCGCAAATTGTTCATTGAGTCAGCGCTGAATTGCATTCCGGGGAGCGCACGCGCCCTCGCGTGCTGGAGATGGCGCCTTCGCCATCGCCGACTTTTGTGTGAACGCTTTCGAAAAAACGTCTCGGCGAGGCGCCGAGACCAGCACGCGCGTGCGCGTGCGCTCCCCAGAATTGCGATGACCGCGTGGCAAATAGATCGATTCTCCCTGTGATTTCATTCAGCGCGGAGAGCTGTGACGGGATCGGCTTTGGTAGCGCGGAGCGCCGGTAACAACGCGGCCAGAAGACCGATCACGGCGAGAACAAACACCACGCCGCCGAAGACGACGGGATCGTAAGCGGCCGTGTGGAAGAGAAGTGTTTGCATGAGACGCGCGACTCCCGCCGCGCCCAGAAGACCGAGGACAAGACCAAACGCGGTGAGCCGGGCGCCTTGCCCGAGCACGAGCCGGAGGACATCGCCGATCTGCGCGCCGAGCGCGAAGCGGATGCCGAATTCACGCGTGCGTTGCGCGACGCTATATGCGATCAGACCATAAAGACCGATTGCCGCGAGCAGCAACGCGAGCAAGGCAAAGAGACTGAAAAGGGTGAGATAAAGTTGCGGCTGAGTGAGGCTTTGTTTCACCAGGGTGCGCACCGGCGCGACATTTGAAATTGTCTGCTCGGGATTGAAGGCCCAGATCGCGCGCTGGACCGTTTGCGAAATGGTCTCGACTGGAAGCGGCGAGCGAATCAAAAGCGTCGCGAACGCCCAGCCGCGTTGATTCAACGAAGCATAAACTTGATACGGCGTCTCGGCGTCGAGACCATTGCGCGGAACATCGCCGGCCACGCCGATGACCTCGAGTGGCTGCGGAGTCGGTTGCTGGCGGCTCGGCGGCAGCATGAGTCGCTTTCCGAGCGGATCTTCGCCCGGAAAGAATTTCTTCGCGGCCGACTGGCTCAGGATAATAACACTGGGCGCCTGGGCGTTGTCCGTTTCGGCGAAGGTGCGACCCGCGGTGAGCGGAATGTGCATCGTGGAAAAATACGAAGGGCTGACTGAATCGTAGAAGGCTGGCGGCAATTTGCTTTCGTCGTTCGAGGAGCCGTGAACCAGGAAGTTAGCGGGAATGCCCCACGTGAACGGCATCGTCTGAGTAAACGCGACGGATTCCACGCCCGGTATCACGCTGGTATGTTCGAGAATCTGGCGAAAATAATCGATCCGCCTGGGGCCAGTGTCGTAGCGAGTGGGCGCGAGGGTAATGACCATGCTCAACGTGTTCTCGATTTGAAGGCCGGGATTCACGCGCGTGATCGCGGCGAAACTTTTCCAGACGAGACCTGCGCAAACGAGGAGCATGAGCGTGAGCGCGATCTGCGCGACGACCAGCGCGCCGCGGAGCCGCACCGATTGCAGGCCGGCGGAGCCTTTGCTTCCATCGCGCAACGAATCGATCGCGTCGATCCTGGTGGCGTGCCACGCCGGGAAAAGGCCGAAGACGATTCCGGTGAGCAAGGCGACCGCGCCAGTGACCAGAAGAACCGGGAGGTTGAGCGCGATCTCATCGCTGCGCGGAATCCAATCGCGCGCCAGACTCGCGAGAAGCAGGTCCAACCCCCAGCTCGCCAGCAAGACGCCGCCAATCCCACCGATGGCGACGAGCAAAAGCGATTCGATCAAATGTCCGCGCGCGATGGCGGCGCGACTCGCCCCGAGCGCGAGACGAATCGCGACTTCGCGTTGCCGCGCGGAAGCGCGGACGAATTGCAAGCCGGCCACATTTGCGCAGGTGATGAGAAGCACGACGAGCGCGGCGCCGACTACGAGGAGCAAACCTTCGCGGTAATTGCCGACCACCTGGTCGCGGAGCGGAGTCAAATTGATGTCCCAACCCTTGTAGAATTTCGCGTCGCTCTGCGCGAGCCGCGCGCCGATCGTGCTGAGCTCCGCCTGGGCGATGGACATGGGCACGCCCGTCTTCACCAGCCCGATGACGCCCCAAAAGCGCGCATTCGCCACGAAGTTTTCGCCGCCTTCGTTCGGCAGGACGCGCCACTCGGATGAGATGTTGAATGGATCCTTGAAGGTCCGCGGCATGACGCCGATGACCTGGTGCGGCACGTCGTCGAGCGTGATGGTTTCGCCGACGAGTTCGCGCTGGCCCCCGAATTGTTTTTGCCAGAAATCGTAGCTGAGGATCACGGTCGGTTTGGCGTTGGCCGCTGCGTCTTCTCGCGTAAAAGTTCGGCCGATAAGCGCTTTCTCGCCGAGCACCCGGAAATAATTCTGCGTGACCAGGCTGCCGGTGAGTGAGGTGGGTTTCTCTACGCGCGTGAGATTGTCGTAGTTGTAACGATAGGCCGCGATACTTTCGAACGAGGTGACCTGCTTCTCGACGTCACGGAAACCCGCGGGCGCGAAGGCCTGCCCCTTGAGGTTCTCCTGCAGATTGCGCGATTGGACCGCGACGATGCGATCGGCCTCGGGAAAAGGCAGGGGGGCGAGCAGCACCGCGTGAACAACCGTAAAGATGGCAGTGTTCGCGCCAATGCCGAGCGCGAGCGTCAGGATGGCCACAAAAGTGAACCCCGGCGATTTCCGCAACTGGCGGACCGCGTAGCGAAAATTGTTCATGCAATTTCTCCTCTCGTTAGGCCATTATTCGGCTCGTAGTGTGATCATCGGATTGACGCGTGACGCCCGGCGCGCGGGAATCCAGCAGGCAAAGAGTGCGGCGCAGCTCAGCACCAGCGTGACCGCGCCATAGATCAGCGGATCGTTTGCGCTCACGCCGAAAAGCGCGCTGCGAATAACGCGGGAAAGCGCGAAGGCTCCGGCGAAACCGAGAATCACACCGCCGCCGAGCAAACGCATGCCCTGGCGCAGCATCATGGTGCGAATCTGCGCAGGCATCGCCCCCAGCGCGAGGCGCACTCCGATTTCGCGCATGCGGCGCAGCCCGTTGAATGCCATGACCCCGTAGAGCCCGACGACCGCGAGCGTTAATGCGAGAACGGCGAAACACACCAGAAGGAAACTCATCAAGCGCGGCGTGGCCCATGTTTCCTCCACGCGCTCCTGCATTGTCCTGAATTCGAAGGCGGGCTGCACGGGATCGAGCGAGGCGACGATCTGCCGGACTGGTTTTTCCAGATTTTTCGGAGCGAGCGAAGTGCGCAGCAATACGACCAGACCAGTCTGCGGTTGTTGCGTCATGGGGAGGTAGGCCTGCGGCAACGAAGTGGTCTCTTCAAACCCGTAAACCTTCAGGTGCGGAACGACGCCAACGATCGTTCGATATTCCCGTCCCTTTTTCTCATCCGTGGACATTCGAACGCGTTTCCCGATCGCTTCCTGTCCCGGGAAATACCGGTCGGCGAGCATCTGGTCCACGATCAGCACCGGCGGCGCATCCATGGTGTCGCGCGGGTCAAAACCCCGACCACGCAGCAACGGAGTTCCGAGCGTCGCAAGATAATCGCTCGTGATGACGGACATCTCGACCGCGGGCAACTGACCCGGTGGAGGCTCGGGTGTGCCTTCCGGCAAGAAGCCCGTTTGCCAGCCGGTCATCAGTGGCGGATTGGCGGCCAGGGCGACACGCTCGACACCAGGAAGCGCCTTCAGTTTTTCGAGCAGCGCGCTGGAAAAATTCAAAAGTTTTGTCGCATCTGAATAGCTCGGCTCCGGAAGATCGACGCGGGCCGAAAGCAAAAGGTGCGGATCGAAACCGAGCGGAAGCGCGCGGGCGTTGGCGAAACTTTTCAGGACAAGACCCGCCACGCTCAAGAGCACGAGAGTGAGCGCCACTTCCACGATGACCAGCAGATCGCGCGATCGGCGTGCGCCGGGAGCATCGGAGCTTCCGCGGCCACCGGCATTGAGCGCGAGTTGAATATCGGCGCGCGAAGTGTGCCAGGCTGGCCACAGGCCAAAGAGAATGCTGGTCGCGAAAGAAATCACAACGGTGAAAGCAAGCACCCAACCATCCAGAGATAGACTCTGGAAACGCGCGACGCCGGGCGGCGCGACGGCGACCAACAGATCACGGCACCACGCGGCGAGGCAAAGCCCGAGCAAACCGCCGATCGCGGCAAGCACCGCACTTTCCAACAGGAGCTGCCGGATGATCTGCCACCGGCTCGCGCCCACCGCGGCGCGTACGGCGAATTCCCGTCCGCGTGCCGCGCCTCGTGCGGCAAGAAGATTTGCCAGGTTTGCGCAGGCGATCAGCAGAACGAGGCCCACGGCGCCGAGGAGAAGCCCCAGGCTATGGCGATATTCACCCACCTGATTTTCGAGCAGCGTCGCGACCTTCACTCCAACCTTGGAGTTCGACGCCGGATATTTCTGTTCGAGACGCGCAGCGATCGTGCTCAATTCGGCCTGCGCGCGCTCCAGCGAAACGTTCCGCTTCAAGCGCCCCCATCCAAACAAGCCCGGATGATTGTCCCGCATTTGCCAGCCCGGATTGTCCGTGCGCCGCATCAGCGGAAACCAAACATCGACGGTGCGCGGAGAAAACATCTGCGGCGGCATCACGCCGATCACAGTGTAAGGCTGGTTGCCAAAATTCAGGGTTCGGCCGAGCACATTCGGATTGCGCTCAAAAAATTTTTGCCAAAGCCGATCGCTGATCACGGCGAGGAGCGGGCCACCAACGCGATCCTCCTCCTCCGTAAACGTGCGTCCGAGCTGAGGCGACAGTCCGATGACCTTGAAAAAATTCGCCGTCACGATCGCCCCGGAGACTTGCTCCGGCGCGCGATCCTGCAGGCCGCTCAGATTAAAGGATTCACGCCGCGAAACAGCGAGCTGATCGAAGACGGTGTTGTCGCGTTTCCAGTCCACATAATCGGGGAAACTGACGGAAATGGCGGGCTGGCTGATGTCGGATTCGCTCAGGATCGTGATCCGATCCGGATCGGGGTAGGGCAACGGCCGCAGCAGAACCGCATAGATCACGCTGAAGATCGCGGTGTTCGCGCCGATGCCGAGCGCGAGCGTGAGGACGGCGATGAAAGTGAAGCCGGGCGATTTCCGCAGCTGCCGGAAAGCGAAGCGGAGGTCGTTCATGGCGCGTCCGAAATTATCGCGACGCCACTTCCGCCGACGCGGGTTTGATCGAGATGCTGCCCGCGCCGGATCGCAACACCAGCGACTTTCCGCCGCCGTTTATTTTTCCCTTCATCGAATCGCGGTCGGTCCGTGTCCCCGTGAAAGGCAGCTCGCTCGTCACGCGCCCGGAACTCGCTTCGGCTTCGATGTCCAGACCGGCATCGGGAGGAACTGTCACGTCGATGCTGCCGGCGGAGGTTTCCAAATTCACATCACCGGGCACGGGCGATTTCAACTTCGCCGTGATTGAGCCGCCGGAACTGCGCCCGATTATTTTGCCGTTGATGTTCTCGAAAGTAAGCCGGCCCCCGCTGGTTTCCACTTTGGTGTCGCCGCCGAAATTTCGCACAACGATCGATCCGCCGGAAGTGCGCGCCTCGAGCGAACCGCTGCCGTCGATCGCTTCAATTCGGCCGCCGCTCGTGTCCACTTTCAGCGGGCCTTCGCAGCCATTGAGCTCGATGCTGCCGCCGCTGGTGGTCGCGCCGGTCGGACCGCGGAGATGGGTGAATTTGAGTTTGCCGCCGCTGGTGTCGGCGCTCATCGTGCCCGTCAGTTCGGCGACGATGATGGTTCCGCCGCCGGTCCGCAGTTCCGAATTAAAATTTCGCGGCACGTGCAGGGTGTAGCGCGCGTCCATGTTGCAACGTCCGGACCAATTGAGGTTGCGCTCTTTGTTTTGCCGCCGGGCGCGAATGGTGAAGGTGTTTCCCTCTTTGCTCACCGTGACTGGCGCGGAAGCGAGATACTCTTTTTCCTGCGCCTCATTGTCCGAGTCGATCTTGCGATGGGCGGCGACGGAGATTTTGTCATCCGCTCCGGCCGAGACATCGATCGTTCCGAAATCGACGTCGACGATGAGCCTGCCGCCGGGCGCGCCATCGAGTTGTTGATTCACGTTCTCTTCGGACAAGGCAGACGCAGTGGCCGCGGCAATAACGAGCAAGAGGATGGTGCGGATGATCATGAGATGAGGTGGGTTAAGGTGAAAAATCGCGCGCAAAGCATTTGAGTTCGACTTCCGGGGCAACCCTTTGCATGGGTTATGCCATGTTCGGAAACGAGTCCTTGTCCGTTGAAAGGCAGTCGTTTAAGCGCGCCGAGCTCAATCGCGTGCAAGCATTTTTTTCCCGTCGCCGGGATTTCACCGTCCCATTTTCGAAACCTGCTGCGCCGTAGCTACTCTTGTCATTCCGCGCGGAGTCGAGGAATCTCTCACCGGGATTCCCGAGGACCGATGGCCACGATTCGCCAATTAACGTCGCGCGATGCGCGGCTGAGCAGCTTTCGTTTTTACGATCTGCTCGTCCACGTCTTTGTGGTCGTTCTTCTGATCTCGAATCTGGTCGGTCAAAAAATCTGCGCAATCCCGCTTTTCAATTTTCATGGGCAGCCCTGGGTCGCGAACGTCAGCGGCGCGCAATTGCTTTTCCCGATCACTTATATTTTCGGCGACATTTTCACCGAGGTTTACGGTTACGGCGCATCGCGCCGCGCGATCTGGCTGGGGTTTTTCGCGTGCACCATTTTGTCGTTGATGGGTCTTTTCGTCGTCTGGATCCCAGCGGCGCCGGGCTGGCCGAATCAGGCGGCATTCGAAGCGGTCTTCTACAATGTGCCGCGATTCATTGTGGCGAGTCTCGTCGCGTTCTGGCTGGGAGAATTCACTAATTCCTACACGCTCGCGAAAATGAAACTCTGGACGGATGGCAAATGGCTTTGGACCCGCACGGTCGGATCGACGGTGGCCGGACAACTGGTGGATACGACCGTGCTGATCCTGATCGCTTTCGGCGGGTATACGCCGTGGTCGACCATGTTGAACCTGATCCTGTCCGGTTATTTCGCCAAGGTCCTCTACGAAGTCCTGGCCACGCCGCTCACTTATCTCGTGGTAAATAAATTGAAGCGCGCGGAAGGCGTGGATGTTTACGATCGGGATACGAATTTTAATCCCTTCGCGCGCAACCCGGAAAGCCGCGGCGGAAAATAACCGGGAGACGCAGAGAGCGCTGAGGATGAAGGGATCAAGAACTCTGCGGTAAAAAAGAACCGTGCAGATCGTTCGCGCCAAACCAGAGGATGCTGTGGCCTTGACGCAGATCGCTCACGCCGCCAAGCGCCATTGGGGTTATCCGGAGCGTTGGATCGAGAGTTGGCGGGATATTCTAACGATCACTCCCGAATTCATTGCCGCGAATGTGACTTATTCGGCAATGGAAGATGGCCGCACGATTGGATTTTATCTTTTGACGACGGAAACCGACGGGTTGCATCTCGACCATCTCTGGATCGCGCCGCACGCGATGGGTCGCGGCATCGGGCGCGCTTTGTTTAAGCACGCGGCCGAAGAAGCAAGAGCTCTGGAATTCCAGGCAATCAAGATCGAAGCCGATCCGAACGCCGAGGGCTTTTACCTGCGGATGGGCGCCAGACGAATCGGGGTGAACGTCACTGAAATCGACGGGTGCCGGCGCGAGCTGCCGCTCTTGCTTTACGCGGACCCGTGAGTGCAGAGTTTGCTGGACAAGAATTGCCGGAACCGCACTTTGAACTGAATGACGAATCCCGCGCGTTTTTCGTATGCCGTGCTCGCCGCCACGGTGATTCTCGCGGGATTGCTTAATCTGGGCGTCCCCTTGCTCGCGCTGCTTTTCTCCTATTTTGTCCTGACAAACTTAGGCCGCTTTATCCCCAACAAATGGTTCGCGCTCGCCCTCTTCATTCTGGTGGTCGCGGGCATTAGCTACACGGCCGGACATTTCATTTACGCCGCCATTGCCGCGCTGCCGAAAATCGCCGATAACGCGATCCCTTCCGCGACCGCCTGGGCACAGGCTCGCGACTTCGAGCTTCCCTTTACCGACTTCGAGGGTCTCAAGGCCCACGCCATCGCGGCGATCAAAGACGAGGCGCATTACCTCGGCAATGTCGCCAACTTCGCGCGCAACGCCTCGACCATGTTCGTCTTTGTCGTGGTCGCCATCGTTTGCGCCGTCAGTCTCTTCTTCAACAGCCAGCTCGATCTCTTCCGCGAATCCCACAAGGTCCGAAACAATCTTTACTCCGTCTGCTGCAATGAGATCACCGCGCGGTTCAGCGAATTTTATCGCAGCTTTTCCACCGTGATCGGCGCCCAAATGACGATCTCCTGCATCAACACCATCCTCACCGCCATCTTCGTTTTCACGGTCAAACTCCCGTATGCGCCCGTTGTGATCGGGCTGACATTTCTTTGCGGGCTTCTGCCGATCGTCGGCAACGTCGTGAGCAACACCGTGATCGTGTTCATCGGGTTTCTGGTCTCCCCCCGGGTCGCCATCGGCGCGCTCGTTTTTCTGGTGGTCGTTCATAAGCTGGAATATTTCCTGAACAGCAAGATTATCGGCGCCCGTATTCGCAATCCGATTTGGCTCACTCTGTTCGGATTGATCGTCGGTGAAAAACTGATGGGCGTGCCGGGAATGATCCTTTCGCCGGTCGTCCTGAATTATCTCCGGGTCGAGATGTCGAAGGTGGAAGTGCCGCCGGCAGTCGCGGCGCGTTCCGAACACATCGGGGTTGATCCCGCTCGTCCTTCCGCTTAAAACAAATTCGTGAGCGCAACAGCGAACGAGAATCCTTGGATCGATTTGGCGCCCGGCATTCGGCGCCGCACCGTGACCCACGGCGCTACGATGTATCAGATGATCGCCGAGCTCAAAGCCGGCAGCAAAATGCCCGAGCACCACCACCAGCAGGAGCAGATCATTCATATTCTCGTGGGACGGATGCGAGTGTTCGCGAATGGCGGCACCCACGAACTGCGCGCCGGTGAATCGTATTACCTGGCGAGCAATGTTCCGCACGGTGTCGAGACGCCCGAGGACACGAGAGTGCTCGATACCTTTAGTCCGCCGCGTGACGAATATCTCGCGCTCGACGAGCACGCCCGGGCGCGCTGAGCGGGTGCGGCCCGCAGAAATGTGTAGCAATGCGTTTGGCGCGGATGCTACTCTCGCCCGCTCGAAACCTTAACTAAACAGAAACACTTATGCTGCACATCATCTGGTCAATCATCGTCGGTTTCATCGTCGGGTGGCTTGCTCAAGCGCTTTACCCTGGTGCCCAGCATCTCGGCTTTTG
>JBEEHO010000319.1:0-3528 GCA_041167425.1 Verrucomicrobiota bacterium
ATTACCGGCCATCAGGTTCACGTTCTCGGTCAGATCCTTCCAGGTGCCGGCCACGCCTTTGACCTTCGCCTGGCCGCCGAGCTTGCCTTCCGTCCCGACCTCACGAGCCACGCGCGTCACTTCCGAAGCGAACGCCCCAAGCTGATCCACCATCGTGTTCACCGTCTTCGCCGTGCGCAAAAACTCGCCCTGCAACGCGCGCCCCTCGATCTCCGTCGCCATCGTTTTCGAGAGATCGCCCTTCGCCACCGCCCCGATGACGCGCGCCATTTCGCTGGTCGGATGCACGAGATCGCCGATCAATCCATTGACCGAGCCGATCGCCTCCGCCCAGCATTCCCCAACATCGCCGAGCGACGCCCGCTGTGAGATCCGCCCTTCCTTGCCGACCACCTGCCCGATCCGGTCCAGCTCGCGCGCCAGCCGTTGGTTCATGCCGATAACGTCGTTAAAGGTATCAGCCACTTTCCCGGCCAGGCCGGTCCAGTCGTCCGGCAGCCGGACGGAAAAATCACCGCGCTTGAAGGCCGAGAGCGCGAGGAGAAGCTTCTTTTGGTCGAGCCGGTCGCCGTTAGGGCGGCCCCCTTTTTCCTCGACCGGGAGGGTTGGTGGTGAAGTGCTTTTCTTCATAGGTATTAAGGGAATGAACGGAATTTTTCAGGTCCGGAAGAGGTCGTGAGTGAGAGACCCGCCAGCCTCGAGAAAACGAGGGCGGATGGAGCAGGAATTATGCTTCCAGCTCGTCGGGGTCGCGGGGTTGGATTTGCTGAAAGAAGACCCGTCACGGGAATTGAGCCAATCAGGCTGTGTTGAGAATCGCTTTTGCCCCCATGTTTAAGCGTATGATTCTAGACGGAATCTGCTCGGGAAGTATCGGTTGCGTTTTGCCAAAAGCGAGCGAGTGTCCCCGCCTATTGGATTAAGTCTGTTTTGTTCGTTGCGTGGTAGATCGTCAGCTGAGATTCCTCAGTGGTGGTTTGAAACCCGGTTCTCGGGAACGGCTCTGTAGCTGGCAGTTTTTGCTCCAAGAATTAACAATGAAACTGTACGTAGGTAATCTCTCTTTTGAGACCACTGAAAACGATCTTCAGGATCTTTTTGAACAACATGGCAAAGTCACTGACGTCGCCTTAATGATGGATCGCACCACCGGCCGCTCACGCGGCTTCGCGTTCGTCTCCATGGCTGACACGACTGAAGCTAACGCGGCCATCGCCGCTTTCAACGGCAAGGAAGTGCAAGGACGCACCCTGACTGTGAACGAAGCGCGCGCTCGCGAAGAGCGCCCGCGCCAGTCGGCCGGCAACCGCTACTAATTAGCGCTATTTGATTCTGCGAACCGGCGCTCTGCAAAGGGCGCCGGTTCTGCAACTCTCCATGGATTCCAAAAAAGCAATCGAACTCGAGGGAAAAATCATTTCCGTCCTCGCTGGCACCATGTTCCGGGTGCAGCTCGCGAACGACCACCTCGTCCTGGCCCATATCTCGGGCAAAATGCGCAAACGTTTTATTCGCCTCACGACCGGCGATCGGGTAAAACTCCAGATGTCGCCTTACGACGTCGACAAAGCACGAATCGTTTATCGGCTCGGCTGACCAAATTTATGACAACCCCAGCGGCACCGAAAAAAACACCAATGATTAAACGCATACTAGTCCGATGCCCGGCCACGGCGAAGCTCACTGCCACCGGCCTCACGATCGACGAAGATCTTTACGCGGACACGCCGCTGAAAAATCACAAGCTGACCTGCCCCCATTGCCAGCAAGTGCACGCCTGGACGAAAAAAGACGTCGTCCTCGCGCGGTAAGTTTTTCCCGCGCTGTATCCGCGTCGCTGCGTCGGCGCGCATGGTTCGGCGTTTCGCGGGGACACAGTGCCGCGGCTAGTGGCCGTACTCCCACGCGATCGCACTACTTTGCTGTCATCCCGAGTCGCGCCAGACGGCGAGGGACCTCACAGTCGCTTTAAGATCACGCAAACGAAAAGCCGCCGCATTCGACGGTACCCGCTTCGTGGATCGCGAAAACGGGTTTGCGTGTTTTTCTCTTCGACTGTGAGGTCCCTCGCCGTCTGCGCGGCTCGGGATGACACAGCGGATAGTGGTACCGTTTGAATCGGACCTCGTTTTCGAACCGTACCAGTACCACGCCGCGGCTACAGTTGACATCCGGCCTGCCGAGCGGCTACGAGTCGCGTCGTGACTTCGCCCGGCGGTAACCGCAAGGAACTCGACTCGATGGTGGTCGAGATCGAGCTAACGCTTTGCAGCATCATTCAGGGCGTCGCCCTTTATTTCCTCGTCGATAACGCGCGGCTGGTCCTCTCTGGCCATCAGTCGATCGCATGGCCGTACGTCGCCACCGGCTTGCTCATCATCCTGCTTTTCTGGTCGCGCTCCCTCATCCACACCCTCACCCTGATCCGGTGGCCGCTGGAGTTCGTGCACAACTTTTTCTACATCACCTGCGCTCTGGTCGAGTCGCTCGCGTTCACGCGATTGGCCGACCCTTTCATGTGGTTTGTCCTGACGGCGCTCTACGCCATCGTGGTCTGGGCCCTGTTTGTCTACGACCGGCGAATCGTCGTCCTGCGCAGCCAGGATAGCGCGGGACCCGTCGGCAGCCGCCTGTATGCGATGGTCGGCGCCGATCAACGGCTCAACATCGCGGTCATCATTCCCGTGATTTTTCTTTTCAATGCGGGCAGTGCGATCGCCATTTACGCGCGTCCGGAATTTTTTCTGCAACGCCACGGCCATCTTATCCTGATCGCATTGCAGGCCGTCGGCCTTCTGTTGTATCTTGCTTCGGTGATTCGAGCGTTTATCCAATTCATTCCGTTGATCGTGGCCACACGCCAGGAGTGGCGCGCCACTGCGGACAACGCGCAACCCACCAGCCAATGAAAACGCTCGCCCTGGCCCACACTCTCCGCGAAATGCGGAACCTGCCGTCGCCCACACCGACCATCGATCAAGTCATGGTGGAGGAGCGCGCCGCCGCTTTCGGGAAACGGAGCATCAAGACTTCGGCCAAACTCGCGGGGCTAAAGCTGGCGATCTCAATGATGGACCTGACGACGCTCGAAGGCAAAGATACGCCGGGAAAAGTCGCATTCGTGTGCCGGAAGGCCATGCAGCCGATGGACCCGCGCTACGATGTGCCGCCCTGCGCCGCGGTTTGCGTTTACCCGAATCTCGTTCGCGTCGCGAAAAAATTCTTGGGCAACTCCGGCGTCAAAGTCGCTTCGGTGGCGACCGCTTTTCCCACCGGCCTGATGCCGTTGCGTTTGAAGCTGCAGGAAGTGCGCAGCGCCGCGCGTGATGGCGCGGACGAAATCGACATGGTGATCGATCGCGGGCAGTTTCTCGCCGGAAATCACGCGAGCGTCTTCGATGAAATCGCGGCGACGAAAGAAGCAGCCAGCCCCGCGCACCTGAAAGTGATCCTCGAAACCGGTGAGCTGCAAACTTATGACAACGTGCGGATCGCCAGCGAGATCGCGATGAGCGCCGGCGCCGACTT
>JBEEHO010000320.1:0-5299 GCA_041167425.1 Verrucomicrobiota bacterium
GCTCAATCGCAAGCTCGCACGCGAACGGCTGTGTGATGCGATCGAACGGCGACGCCAGAATGAGCGCACTGCCGAAATCACGCGTCGCGAAAAGATCCGCCGGCAGCGTTCGCCGCGCCCGCGGGCGCTGAAAAAGCGTATCCTGGAGGGAAAACGGCAGCGATCGAAACTGAAGAAGTTGAGAGGGAGCGTCGACGATTAAACCCGAAGCCATGCTATCCCTTTTGACCGGCCAAGGGCGGCAGGCGCAGTCGATTAATCAGAAAATTTTTCGTCCGAAATACAATCGACAGAGGAACCTGCGCCGATTCGTCCTTGAAGGAACAACTTCAACTATGAAAAAACTTATTATTCTTACTCCAGTCCTGGCGATTGCCGCCGTAGCTCTCACCTCGTGCACCACGGTCGTGGAAAAACCAGCTCCAGCCACCACCACGACGACGACGCATTCGGAAACGATGAGGAAAGCTCCGACGACATCGGTCGAGCAGACCACCACCCGTTCGTCCGGCAATTACTAAGCGCGCTTCGAGCGCCAACCCAGTTGGAAAGGGACACGCAGTGCGTGTCCCTTTTTCTTTAGGCCGCCGGTGCTGGCGTCGAGTCCGCTTCGACTTCAGCGCTTTCCTGGCTCACCACCGGCGCGATCGCCTGCAGTTTTTCCGCGCCGCGCAAATCCATCAGCTTCACGCCCATCGTGTTTCTTCCGACCGCCCGGATCTCTTTTACCCGCGTCCGCACCATCTGCCCCTTCGTCGTGATCAGCATGAGCTCGTCGTTCTCGGTCACGGTTAGCGCGCCTACCACGCTGCCGGTCTTTTCCCCGGTCTTCATCGTGATGATGCCCTTGCCGCCGCGCGACTGCCGCCGGTAATCGTCAAACGGCGTCCGTTTGCCGATTCCGTTCTCGCCCGCAACCAAAAGCATCGAGTTCGAATTCACGATCGCGATGGCCACAATCAAATCGCCTTTCCCGGGACGAATGCCCCAAACGCCGACGGTGTTTCGCCCCTGATCGCGCAATTGTTCTTCGTGGAAACGCAGGCTCATGCCCTCTTTGGTGATGAGCACGATTTCGTTGTCGCCATTCGTTAGCTTCGCGTCGATCAGGCAATCATCCTTCTCGATCTGGATCGCGATGATCCCGCCTTTCCGGACGTTGCTGTAATCCGAGAGGTTGGATTTTTTTACGATCCCCGAGCGGGTGGCGAAAACGATGTGGAAATTCTCGTCCCAGGTTTCGTCGACTATGTTCGCGCCCGTTCCGGACTTCTTGGATTGAACCCGGATGGTCGCCGCGATTTTTTCGTCCGCGCGCAACTCGAGCAGGTTCGCGATCGAGCGTCCCTTGGCCGCCCGGCCCATCTCCGGAATCTCGTACACCTTCTCGACGTAAGCGCGCCCCGACGTGGTGAAGAACATCAGGTAATCGTGCGTCGTGGCCGTGAAGAGATGCTCGATGAAATCGCCCTCTTCCTCCTCGGTCGCGCCCTCGCGCGTGGTCATTCCGATCACGCCTTTCCCGCCGCGGCGCTGCGCCCGAAATGCGCTCACCGCCGTCCGCTTGATGAAGCCCCCGTGGGTGATGCTGATAATGCAGCCTTCGTTGGCGATGAGATCCTCCATGTTGATCTCGCCTTCGTCCGGCACCAGCTGCGTGAGCCGTGGCGAAGCATGCTTGTCGCGAATATCGCGCAGCTCTTTCTTGATGATCTCAAAGACGCGCGACTCTTTCGCGAGGATGTCGCGCAGGTCCTGGATCGTATCGATCAAGTCTGTGTATTCGCCGGTGATCTTTTCCCGCTCGAGGCCGGTGAGCTGATAAAGCCGCAGGTCCAGGATCTGATTCGCCTGGTGTTCGCTGAAGGCGTAACGGCCTTCGACCAGCCGGGCTTCGTTGCGGATCAGGATGCCGATCTTCTCGACCTGCTTCCGGGCGAATTCGAACGCGAGCAATTTGACCCGCGCTTCGTCGCGATTTGCCGATCCGCGGATGATTCGGATGAATTCATCCAGGTTAGCCAGCGCGATGAGATAGCCCTCGAGCGTTTCCGCGCGTTCCTCCGCCTTGCGCAATTCGTAACGCGTGCGCCGCAGCACCACCTCGCGCCGATGATCGATGTAAGCCTGGTTCGCCTGCTTGAGCGGGAGCAATTTCGGCCGGCCGTGATCGATCGCCAGCATGTTGACCGCGAAGGAACTTTCCATCGCGGTGTGCTTGTAAAGATTGTTGATCACCACTTTCGGATTCGCATCGCGCTTTAGTTCGATCACGACCCGCGTGTTTTCGTCTGATTCATCGCGGATCGCGGTGATGTCCGTCAGCACTTTCTCATTCACCAGGTCGGCGATGCGCTCGACCAGCGTCGCGCGGTTCACGTTGTAGGGAATTTCCGTGATGACGATCTGCTCGCGATTGCCCTTCAGTTCTTCCACGCCGGCTTTGCCGCGCACCTTCATGCTGCCGCGGCCGGTCTCGAGATATTGCTTGATGCCCGCGAGTCCGAGGATCGCGCAACCGGTCGGAAAATCCGGGCCCTTCACAAACTTGCGCAAGTCTTCGATCGTGATTTCCGGATCATCGATCTGCGCGCAGATGCCATCGATCACTTCGCCGAGATTGTGCGGCGGCATGTTGGTCGCCATGCCGACGGCGATGCCGGTTCCACCGTTGACGAGCAGGTTCGGGAAGGCGGCGGGGAAAACGGTGGGTTCGGTGCGGGTCTCGTCGTAGTTCGGGACAAAGTTGACCGTGTCCTTGTCCATGTCGGTCATGAGCGCCGCGCCGAGATGCGTCATGCGCGCCTCGGTATAACGCATCGCTGCCGGCGGATCGCCTTCGACCGAGCCGAAATTTCCCTGGCCATCGACGAGCGTTTCGCGCATCGCCCATGCTTGCGCCATGTGGACGAGAGTGGGGTAGATCACCGCCTCGCCGTGCGGGTGATAGTTACCGCTCGTGTCACCGCAAATCTTCGCGCATTTTCGATGCTGACGGTTCGGAAACAGCGACAAGTCGTGCATCGCATAGAGGATGCGCCGCTGTGATGGCTTCAACCCGTCCCGCGCGTCCGGCAACGCCCGCGAGATAATGACCGACATGGAGTAATCGAGGAACGACCTCGACACCTCCTCGGCCACATTGATCAGCTCTATTTTTTCGTTCGGGTTATACATTGGTCAAATCTGGGATCAGTTGTCGTCCCCTGTCGCACCGGTGCAACTCAGGGAGACAGGAAAATTACACATCCAGGTTGCGAACGTTGAGCGCGTTGTCCTCGATGAATTGACGGCGAGGCTCAACCACGTCGCCCATCAGGATCGTGAACATTTTATCGGCGTCGACCGCGTTGTCGTCGTTCAGGTCGACCTTCAGGAGCTTGCGCTTTTCCGGATCCATCGTTGTGCTGAACAACTCTTTTGCGTTCATTTCGCCCAGGCCTTTGAAGCGCTTGATCTGCACGCCGCGCCGCCCGATCTCGACGATCTTTTGGTGGATCTCGGGAATCGAAAACAACGGATGGACGGTGGCCTTTTCCCCTTCGCCTTCGATCAACTCGAAGATGGGATGATCGCTCGCCGCGTAGTGGTCGACCTTCAATCCCTTGCGGGCGAGTTCCGCGATGATCTTTTGGATCGTGGCAGATTCGTGCAATTCCACCAGCTTTGCCCGCCGGCGCACTCCGCCGTTTGACTTAACCGGAACCACCGTGAGGGGGAGTAGTTCCTGTCCCATCTCGGCATCAAACAAATTCAGGTCGAGATTATCCTCGTGATAATCGCGCACCTCGCGCTGATCGTGGAAATAGCGAACCGACTCTTCGTTGCCCTCACGCACTTTTACGAGATAGGCAGGCAACTTGCCGCTCTTCGGATCGCGCTCGGCAAGGAAACTTTCAAAATCGCCGCCGTGCCGGCGGACGGATTCGCTCAGCTTCGCCAGCCTCTCGAGCGATTCGAGAATGTCTTTGAGCTGCGCCGCGCTGAGCTCCTTGTTGTCGGCCAGGTTCTTCAGGCGGACGTCCTCGGCGCCTAACGAGATCAAAATCTTATTCAGCTGGATGTCGTCATCGACGTATTCCTCGCGCTTCTTGCGCTTGATTTGGTAGAGCGGCGGTTGCGCAATGTAAATCTTACCAGCGCGCACCAGCTCCGTCATTTGCCGGTAGAAAAAGGTCAGGAGCAGGGTGCGAATATGGGAGCCGTCCACGTCCGCGTCGGTCATGATGATGATGCGCCCGTAACGAAGCTTCGTGATATCGAAGGACGCTTCATCCTTCGCCGTGTTCTCATCTTTCGGTTTGCCGATGCCGGTGCCGATCGCGGTGATCATCGATTGGATCTCCGTGTTCTTGAGCGCCTGGTCGAGACGCGCCTTTTCGACGTTGATCAACTTTCCGCGGATCGGGAGGATGGCCTGATAACGCCGGTCGCGTCCTTGTTTTGCCGAACCGCCGGCTGAATCGCCCTCAACAATATAAAGCTCGGTCAGGTCCGGGTCGCGCTCGGAACAATCCGCCAGTTTGCCGGGAAGGCCGCCACCCGTCAGCGCGCCTTTGCGAATGGTTTCTCGTGCCTTGCGGGCAGCTTCGCGGGCCCGCGCCGCCGTCAGAACCTTGTCGAAAATGCGTTTCGCGATCGGCGGGTTCTGGTCGAAAAAGGTCATTAACCCTTCGTAGACGACCGAGTTCACGATGCCGTCGATCTCGGTATTGACGAGCTTCACCTTGGTTTGCGATTCGAAACGCGGGTTCGGCAGTTTGATGCTGAGGACGCAGGTGAGACCCTCACGGACATCGTCTCCGGAAATCGCCGGGTCCTTATCCTTGGTCAGGCCGTTGGTCTTCGCATATTGGTTGACGGCTTTGGTGAGCGCGCTGCGAAAACCGGTCAAATGGGTGCCGCCATCAGGGTTGGGAATCGAATTGGCGAAGCAAAGGATCTGGTCGTTGTAACTGTCGTTATATTGCAGGACGACGTCGACGAATACCTCATCGCGCTGCCGCGAAAGCACGACAGGCTTGGGATGAATCACCTGTTTGTTCTCGCCCAACTCGCGGACGAATTCCTCGATACCGCGTTTGTAAACGAACGCTTCTTTTTTCCCGGCCTCGCCTCGTTCGTCGACGAGGGAGATCTCCAGGCCCGGATTGAGAAAGGCCAGTTCGCGCAACCGGCTGGCGAGCCGCTCAAATTTGAACTCGGTCGTGATCGTGAAAATTGTCGGATCGGGAAAAAACGTTATTAACGTCCCGGTCGTTTTTTTGTTTTTCAACTCGCCGATGACTTCGAGCTTCTG
>JBEEHO010000321.1:0-10906 GCA_041167425.1 Verrucomicrobiota bacterium
TCGGCATCATGGATTATGTGCGGATGAAAAATGTGCAGGCCGATACTTCGATGCGTGAATCAATCGCCGGCGGCGACAAACCGCGGAGCGAAGGAACGACGTGAGAAAGTAGAGAGTGAAAAGTAGAAGGTAGAAAAAAACGGGGCGTTCAATGCTCGACCATCCCTGGATCATCCTTATCGCAGTCGCAGTAGGATTGCTGCGATGGCTTTCGCAAAAAAAGGACGCGAGCAAGGACGAATCGACGAAGCCCGAGGCCGAGCCGCCACCCATTCCTCGCGGCGGTGAGACTCAAACCGAGGAGGAACGCGTGCGCCGTTTTTTGGACGCGCTCGGTCAGCCGGCGGGTTCCAAGCCACCGCCCAGGGTCGCGCCAAAACGCCCAACTCAGCCACGCCTGTTTCCAACCCTGCCTCCGCTCACTACCGTCCCTCCGCCGCCGCCAGCGCCGGCCGTTGCCGCGCCTCCGCCGCTTCCGATTCAGCGACGAATCTTCACCCCAGCCCCGGTGCTGGATCCCGGCTTCGAAGTGCATGACATCGCGCAGGCGTCGCGCAATTCACCCGCCGGCGGACCCCCCACGGTCACTGTCCTGGAACAACAAAGCGTCATCTCCGGACTTGGCTCGATGCAGGGTCTGCGGAATGCAATTATCCTGCGCGAGATTTTCGGACCGCCCCGCAGTTTGCAGCCGCTCGATCCGATCAACGGTTTCTAGCCGCTACAACGACCGAATGCGGATCCATGTTTCCGCGTGTTGACCGCTGGCAAGATCGGTCACGATGATTCGGTGCTCGCCTTCCGTCGCCAGGGCGAAATTCGCGCCTGTTTCGGACCGGCATGATAACGATTCGCTTTCCCATTTTATTTGCGTTCCTCCGTTCGCGATCAGCGGAATGCGCCGGGTGGAAGGCACGTCGGGATCGAGCAGGTAAACGCTTCCCGGCAGAGGCGAGGTGATCCGCAGCTCTCCCTTCGCCGTTGCGAGAATCGCGCGATCGCGGATGCCATTCTCCGCGCTCGCAAACCAATCCGCATACTCGGGTCCCAGCTGGACGTTGCCAGCCGCGTCATAATCGGCTGGCGACTCCGCGGCGGGAAGACGATCTGGAAGAAATTTTTCGCGCACCCCGCGCGCATCCGAATCTGCCAGCAACTTGCCGGTGAGCGGATGCACATTGCGCTCCACGATCGCCGCCGGTGTCCGATACCAGCTCGTCCCGCGGTTCGCGTGCAGATAATCGAAGATGGCGTGCAGAATCGGACCCGCGCCGGTGACGCCGGAAACTTCGCGCATCGGCGCGCCGTCGAAATTTCCCACCCAAACCCCGACAGAAAATTCAGGCGTAAATCCAATTGTCCAGTTGTCCCGGAAGTCGGTGCTCGTGCCGGTTTTGCACGCGACGGGATAATCGAAGCGCAGCGCTGAGTTCATCCCGAAAGCCAGTGTGCGCGCGGAATTGTCGCTCATGATGTCCGCGATCTGCCAGACCAGTTCCGGACTCGAATAGCGGCGCGATGCGGTCGGGCTCGTGGTGAGGACACGCCACGGGCGATATTCTCCCATCCGCGCGAGACTTGCATACGCGTTGGTGATTTCGAGCAGGCGCCCTTCGCAATTTCCCAGCGTGAGCCCGAGGCCGTAGATTTCCGCGGTCCGATTTAGTGTCGTTAGGCCGCAAAGACGCAAACGTTCATGCAAAGCTTCCGGCCCCCCGGCCGCGAGCAGCACTTTCACCGCCGGAATGTTCAACGAGCTCGCGAGCGCGGTCCGGTAAAGAACGGGACCATAGCAACGGCGATTGTAATTTTCCGGCCGGTAAAATCCGTCGGCCGACGGAAAGCTCGTGCGCACATCAGCCACGATTGTGGCTGGAGTTGCGCCGCGTTCGAGCGCGAGCAGGTACGTGAACGGCTTCAGGGTCGATCCGGCGGAACGCTTCGCCCACGCGCCATTCACCTGCCCTGTTCCCGGCGCAAAATAATTCTCGGAGCCGACTAGGGCGATCACGTCGCCGGTCGCATTATCGATCACGACCGCGGCGCCGTTGCGCACGTTTTGCTCGCGCAATTGTGCGAGCCGCTCGCGCAGGATTTTTTCCACCTGCTCGTTGAGGCGGAAATCGAGCGTGGTTTGCAGCTCGGGTCGCGGGTTTTCCTGCTGTTGTTGCAAAACCAATTCCACGAAATGCGGCGCCCGAAAACGGCGGGCCGGCGAGTGAAGCGCGAGCGTCTCGGCTTCCGCGCGATCGAACCGCGCCGAATCGAGCCAGCCATTCGCGCGCATGCGCCGCAGCACCGTTTCCTGCCGATGTCGCGCCGCCTCCGGCGCCACGTGCGGATTCAGCTTGCGCGGATTTTTTGGAAGACCGGCCAGAAACGCGGCTTCCGCGTCACTCAAATCCGCCACGGGCTTGTCGAAATAATAATCAGCCGCGGCCGCGAGCCCGATGTTCAGATTTCCGAAGTCGAGCCGGTTGAGGTAAGCGGCGAGGATTTGGTCCTTTGACCAGACCTGTTCAAGGCGAAGGGCCAGCGCGCTCTCGATCAATTTTGCGCGAAGCGTGCGCGGCCTGCGCGCGGAAATCTTGACCAGCTGTTGCGTGATGGTCGACGCGCCGGAAATGATTCGCCCATGACTCAGTCCGGCGACCGCGGCCCGCATCGTGGCGAGCCAGTCGATCCCGTGATGCTGGAAAAAGCGTTTGTCCTCCGCGGCGAGCACCGCGTCGATCACGTGGCGCGGCACTTCCGCCAGTGCCAGCTCGTGGCTGAAGCGCTCCGCCACTCGCGTTTCGCGCAACGGAATTCCATTGCGATCGAGCAACGCGATGCTTTGCACCGGCGGCCGCAGAAGCGCCGGCGGGATCGGCACAAAGCGAAGGCCGAGATTTCCGGCGATCATCGCCATCGCCAGGGCCGCGAAGATCAAGAACGCTTTCGATCGAAGTCTCATGGAGTTGGCCGTCACTTCGTTCTTGAATTAACGCTGCTGGCTCCGGGTAGCGCGCGCGTCTCGCGCGAAATTTCTCTTCGGGGTGCCGGCGGGATGCCGAAACCAGCACGCGAGACGCGTGCGATATCAGGAACCGGGACGATCAGCACGTTCACTTCAGCGAATCGGAATGGACATGCGCGGTTTCCGTCACGCCGAAACGCTCCGGATGGTACATCTCCTCGATCTTCGCCGAAGCCGCGATGGCGTCTCCCGCGGAAATGACGCGCGCGAGGTATCGCAAGGTGTACCGGCCCGGATAAAGAACATCGCAAAAGAACACGGCCCGATCTTCGCGCAGCTCGTGATAGTCGCTCACCCATTCGCTTCCGAGCGTTTCGCCCGCGGCAACCTCCTGCGATTTGAACGCCGGATTGATCGCTTCGAACACACCGGGCAACGGATCTTCCAGCGCGAGATAAGTGGCGCGCCGTGGCACATCGATGTCGAGCGTCACCAACACCCGATCGCCTACCCGCAAATTTTCCGCGGCGGCGAGCCGGCCGTCATCGCCGAGCTTCGAGTAGCGACGCGTAATCGAGTACCCGCGATCTTCCCGCGGTCGCTCAATTAATTTCGGCCGGGCCTCGACCGTCACTTCGGAAAAAATCTGGCCGCCGCTTTTGCTCACGCGGATCGGTTCGGCCGCCGTTTTGTTCACGATCGGAAACGCGACAGTCACGAGCGGTTTGTCCTTGCTGATGGAGAACGGCGCCGTCGATTTGTCCCACGAGATCTGGCCCGTCGCATTCTTATCGCCCGTTTCCGCCCGGCGCAGATAAGAGGAAAGCGCGAGCAACGACCAGGCGTTCGCCTGGGTGGTGTTCCAGTGGCCGTTGCTGCGCCGCCGGAAAAGTTCGACAGCGAGCTCATCCACGCGCGGTGAACGCGGATCATGCAGCGTCCACGCCAGCAGGTGCAGCGCATTTTCGCGCGCGACCGATCCGAAGAATTGATCGAGATAAACATCGCCGGCCACGGGTGCGCGCAGCAATTCATCGATCATCGCTTTCGGCCCTTTGCTTTCGATCACCGCGAGCGCCACCAGCGCCCGATCTTCCGCGCTCAGCTTCGCGCGTTTTTGAAAAAGCAGATCGTGATAAGCCGGCTCCGGTTTGCCCGCCACCGCGAGCGCGTAGACCGCGAGGCATTGCGAGGAAAGTCCGTATCCGGTTGCGTCCTTCGCCATTCCCCGAAGTTGTCCGCTCAGATAATCGAACAATTTTTTCGTCTCCGCTTCCGGAACGGAAAATTTTTGTTTCTGCGCCAGCGCAAGCGCGAGCCCACCGTACGCGCTGCCCCAGAATGTCGGTTCGCGGCCGCCGGGCCAAAAGCTCAGCCCACCCGTCCCCGTTTGCATCGACATCAGCAGATTGACGCCGCGATTCACCACGTCCGCGATCTCGGCGTCCGTCTTTTGCAGCTCTGGCAGCGTCGCGCGCAAATCGCGCACCATCAGCCAGGGCAAAAGACTTGAGGTGGTCTGTTCCACGCAGCCATACGGATAGTGCAGCAGGTAGCGGAGCGATTCGCGCAGCTCGATCACGCGCGTGTTCGCCACGTCCACCGTGGCCTGCCCGCTTCCCTCCAGAATTTGCGGATCGGAAATGCGTTTCAATTCCGCCTCGCTCCCTTCCACTCGTTTCGTTTCGACTTCGCGCAGGAGCGGCGCGGGATATCCGACGTTCACGTCCGATTGCAACGCATCATGGAACTCCGTCTTCTTATCGGTGGAAACAAAGCTGACGCTCCAGCGCCATTGCGCTTTTCCAGTCGCGACGATCTCCGCCGGAAAATCGATCGGGACCGAGCCGTGCGCCGGCAGCGTGACGTGGCGTTTAACTTCGGCCGCCTTCGCCGTGGCATCGAGTTGCAGTTCCACATCGGCCTCGCCGGCGAGGTCGGTGTTGTTGTGCAGCACCCCGCGCAAAATAAGTTTGTCACCGAGATTGGCGAAGTGCGGGAGCGACGCTTCCACCATCACCGGCTTGTTGATTTCGAACGCGGATTCGCCCACGCCGAATTGATTCTGCTTCGTCGCCGCGATCGCGATCACCCGATACCGCGTGAGGCTGTCCGGCGCGACGAACTCCGCGCGCACATGTCCCTGCGCGTCGGTCCGCAGCGTTGCATTCCAGAAAGCGCAGGCGAGAAAATTTCTTCGCAGGCCATTGAGCGAAGGTGGTCCGCCTTTGCCATCGCCGATCAAATATCCTTTGTTCGCAAAATCCGATTCCTCGGCATCCTCCTTTAAAAGAGTCGGCAGCGTCAGACTGGTTTGCACGCCGAGAGTGCGCCTTTGATTGAAAAATGCGAGCGGGTCCGGCGTCTTGTAATCGGTGAGGGAAAGCACTCCTTCATCCACAGCGTAAAGAACAACCTCCGCATCGCCGGCCGGCTTCCCGGCGGCATCGCGCACGTCCGCGTCGATCCCGACTTTCTCGCCGGGCTTCGCAGTCACGCTCAACGGCTTTACTTGAACCGTGAGCTTATCGCCCGGGCGCGCGACTTTTAGTTCGCAATAACCGATCCGGTATTCGGGCGTTTTGATTTTGCGCGGGCTGTCGTTCGCGCCGCGCAATAGCATGACCGATACGAAAACATTCGGTGCGTCCGTTTCCGCGACGGGCACCTGCACGGAAGGCGAGTTGCCGCTGAGATGCGCGATGAAAGAACGCAGCACCCGATCGCGCTCGACCGTCACCAGCGCGTCCCCCGCGATCGGAGTCTTCACCAGAATCGTCGCGGTCTGCCCGGGTTCGTAACTTTCCTTGTCGGTGACCAGATCGACCGAGTACGGATTTCGATAATTCCAAACCGTTTCGCCGGGACCTGCGACTCCGAACGTGATCGAGGTCAAAACGTCGTGGCCTTTTGCGTCCTTGCCGCTGGCCTCCAGCAAATATTCGCCCGGTTTTCCCGCGACCGCATCGGACAGCGTCGCGGCCATTGGTTTCCGATCGGTCCCGGCGCCGGGGATGGTCGAGAGCTCGCGTTCCCAGACGACGTCGAGCTGCGCTTTGCTATCGAATTCGGTCGTGTCGCCCGCAGTCGTCAGCCGGTTCGTCTGCCAGGTGATCCGTTTGAGGCGAAGCGTGGATTTAACCGGCTCGGTCAGCGGCTTGCCGTCGAGTCCCACCGCGATGAGCGAAATCGGCAACGGAGCGCCCTCCTTGAAGACGGCGTCGAAACGGTGAAGGCCGAAATAAAAATCCGAGCTGTGCTGCACGAATGCGCGCGATTCCGAAACGGTCTGCTGGCTCAGGTCGGTCACTTCGCAAAGCAGCCTGGCCGCCCGCGGCTGCGGCGCTTTTGGATTGATCGGCAACGGCGTTGCGATTTTCGCGAAGCCATTCGCGTCGAGGCCCGATTCTCCCTGCGCATTGAACTGCGAGATCAGGTCGAGGGCGCGATTCAATCGAAAATCTTCGGTCCCGTTGCAGAACAAATACTCCTCCAGACCCGCCGGCTTGAAGGCATCGTCCCGCGCGATGAGCGACCAGGTGAGCTTTGCGTTCCCGAGCGGCTTGCCCATGAAATATTTCGCCGCGATCGCGAGATCGAGTTGCGCGGGTCCGGTGGTGGCCGGCGGCGCGGGGATCGAAATCTCGAACGCGTTCGGCCGATATTGTTGCACCTGAAAAGTGCAGTTGCCGGTCAGCCGATCTGCTTCTTCACCCGCCACGGCCACGCGATATCTTCCAAGCGTTTCCGCCGGAAGCGTGATCTCCTCCGCGAACGAACCGAACTCGGAAAGCGTGACCTCTTTCTTGAAAATCTCGCGGTCCTTCGCGTCCGTCACTGTGAGCTTGAGCGTTTCACCCGCCGGAAGGCTCGATTTCTCGTCGTCCAATTTTCGCGCGAAACCCTTCAGGTGAACGACGTCGCCTGGTTTATAAACTCCGCGTTCGGTGAAGAGGAAAACTGATTTCACTTCGTCTTCGCCCTCGCTCTCGGTCACGCCGAGGCGATAGAGCGGCACGGTGTTATCGCCGTTGTGAATGGCGATCAGATGCCCGTCGCCTTCGCGCTCGGCAAAAATCCAGCGTGCCTCATTGGCCACCGGCAGAATCGCGTTGCCTTCCTTGTCGGTGACCGCGTCGCTTCCCTGCAGTTGCTTTGTTTCGGCGTCGAGAAGCCGCAGCTTCACGCCCACGAGTCCCTGCCCTTTCTCGAGCGAGAAAACGTGCACCGACAGCGCACCGTCTCGATCGCGCTTCCAGACCGCGCCGAGATCCGTGAGCTGGACCACGGCCTGGGTCCCGACGCGTTTGTGTTCCGCGGTCACGGGATCGATCGATTCCGCGGTGAGCAGCACCGCGCCGGTTTTGTGTTCGCCGAGGATTTCGTCCCAGCTCAATGGCAGCGTTTGCGCCTGGTCCACTCCCGCACCCGCCGTCAGATCGCGTTGCCAGATTACCTTCCCCGGCAATTTTTCCACATCGATGCGCTGGTAGGTTTCGTCCGGCGCCAAATCTTCCGCGTGCTCTTCATAATGATCGTACGCTTTCACCGCCACCGGCGTGGTGTCGCCGGTGAAGAGCCGCGCGGTCACGCGGATGCGCGCCACGTTCACCGAAAGCAAACGGAAGCGGCGCGTGCCGCCCAGGTGTTGATGCGTGGCGAAATCTTCGAAATAAAGCCGCGGCGCAATTTCCTTGAACACGACTTCTTTCGTCTGCGCGCGATCGAGCTTGAACGGCTGGCGCGCCGGAATGCCGGCCTTGAGCGTCACGCGATATCGAGCGCCCAGCGCGAACTTGCCCTTGAACGTGACCATCCTGTCCTCGACTTCCGCCTTCAGATTTTCCGGCGCGGGCGCAATCGAGATCCATTGCGATAATGTCTCGGCCGTCATTTCCGCGCCGAGCGCTTTCGAAAACTCGACGATCACGCGCCGCCCCGCGATCCGATTGCTTTCCGCCGCGACGCTTCGGACTTCGAATGGCTTGACCGTGCCGATGACGATTTCCTTGCGCACGGACAGCGCCGTTTTCCATTCCGAGGCCGGCAGGCCGGGCTCGATCACCAGCTTCCAATCCGCCCCTGGCGGCAGCGGTCTCACCGGAGTCACGACGAGAACATTTTTCCGCGATGGCGCCGGCTTATCTTTCGCCTCGGTTTCCTCGCCTGACTCGCCCGGTTCGGGAGTGACCGCGGGCGGTTCTCCCCAGACGGAGAGCGAACGATCCTCGCTCTGGTAAGCGTCGAAATCCCGCACGCGAAATCCCTCGTCCCCCATTTGCCCGACGCGCGCCTCGATCTTCGCGCCGGAAGCGTTTGCGAACCGGATAAATTTCGCGCCAGTGTCCGCCTTCACATTGGCGTTGAACAGAATCAGATACCGCGGCATGGCCGGCGCATCGTCGACTTCCTCCGAGTTCACCAGCGACGCCACGCCTTTCACCCGCAGCGGCGGAGTCTCGGCGGTTTCCTTCAATGTCGCCGTCACGGCACGACCGGCCGCGTCCTTCAATCCGGGCCGCAGAGAAATCTGAAACTTCGTCCCGAGCGGCAGGATTTCCTTGGATGCGAATGTTCCGCTACGACTGCTCAGCCAGACAAATTGACCTTCGATCGCCGGCGCGAAAACCAGCGGAGAAACCGTGGCCGCTTTGCCCACCTGATCCACCGGCACCATCTCGTTCGCGAACCGCAGCTCGAAAGTGCTTCTTGGTTCCAGCAGACGGGAGGGCAGGAGCAACTGCACCGCGCGTTCCTGTGCGAGAGCGGTCGTGACCGAAAGAAAAACGAGCGAGAGCCAAAATGAGCGCAACATCTTGGGAGCCGAGCGTATCACGCCCCGCCGTCCCGCCTTCAACTCAATTCGCAATCGCCCCCTATTCATTGGAATTTTGGACGTTCGACATCAGCGTTAGACGTTCGTCTTTCGCGAGCTTGCTTTTCTACTTTGAAACACCTGCCGCTCCCGCCTCTGACCTCCGACCCCTGTCTCCGTTTTCCACTTTTTAGCACGCACACCCGCAAAAACACCCTTTCGAACGAATCAAGAAAAACGAGAATCAAACCAACCAAGGATTAAGAATGACCAAACTCATTACCATATTAATAAGCTGTTCCCTCGCGCTCGCAGTCAGCGTTCGGGCCGCACAACCGGACGTGCCGGATCCGAAGAAGCCGGCGCCAAAATCGAAGCCGGTGCAGAAACAGCAGCAACTCGCTCCCAGGCAGCAACACGCCGTCACGAATCAGCATGTGCAAAGCGTCCACCCGCAGCACCAGGCCCCCGCCGTTCGGACCAATCCGAAGATGCATGACAGCAACGTCTCGAAGCAGCAGCAGAAACTCCAAACGTCCCCCGCGGTCCAGTCCAGCAAGAAAAATAAGCTGCCGGCGGCTCAGACGAACCAGTTGCCCGCCGTGCAGTCAAACCAGACGAACAAGCTGCCCGCAGTCCAATCGACCAAATCGGCCAAGATGCCCGCCGTCCAGCCGAACACCCCCGGCGTTCAGTCGAGCACCTTGCCGGCCGTCCAGTCGAACAAGCTGCCCACGGCTCCGTTGGACAAGACAAAAGTGCAGAGCATCGTTGCGCAACATCAGAACTTTCACGCGAAACCGAACCCGAGCATCGCCAGCGCGCAGTTCAACCAGAACTACCAGATCCAAGGCGCCCAGAATTGGCAAGGCGCCAACTACCAGGCCTACCAATCGTATCATCCTCAATGGCACGACCAGGGCTGGTGGCAGTCGCATTATAGTAACAACGTCTTCTTGATCGGTGGCGGGTGGTACTACTGGAATAGCGGCTACTATTATCCAGCCTGGGGTTACGATAACTCCGCGGCCTATTACCCGTACGACGGGCCTATTTATTCAGGCGGCCACCGGCCGCTCGATCAGGTCGTGGCCGATGTGCAAGCCGTCCTGCAAGAGCAAGGCTTTTACCACGGGGAAGTAGACGGCTTGCTCGGCCCGCTTACCCGCCAGGCCCTGGCTGAATACCAGAGCTCCCATGGCCTTTACGCCACCGAGACAATCGATCAGCCCACGCTGGCTTCGCTTGGCTTGAGTTAGAACAACGTTAGATTTACGAAAAGCCGCCACGATACCATTCGTGGCGGCTTTTCCGTTTTCAACGCGAAGGTCTCTGACTTATGACTCATGATTTCTGATCTCCGGCCCCTCCTGTAGCGGCGGCCTCTTGCCGTCGATCCGTCTCTTCTCCATTAGCGTTAGGCGTCCCCCTCGTTCCCAAACTTCGTTTTGATCCGCCCGTCCTCCGACCTCTGCCTGCCACGCCGAAGCCTTGCGAAGGCGGGTCCTTGGTCACTGCCTTCGTCTTTCCACTTTCCAACTTCTACTTTTGGAACGCTTTCGCCTTTTCAGCACATCGTGCAGGTTCAGGTTAATCCGTGCGCTTGGAATTTGGAGCTTCTCTGGAGCTTGGAGCTTCTCCACAGGACGAATTCGTCGTGGCGAATCACACGTCACTGAAGTCTGACTGCTGTCCTCCGACCTTTTCCTTACGGAATAACTGGCGGAGTAAGTAAGTGGCCCGCAATGGTAGTGGAAAGCAGACCGCGCACTTCATCCGCTTTGCTCGCCGTCACCGGGATTCGCACATAGGTGTGTTGTTGGGTCGACCCACCCGGTGAGCTTGCCTCGCCGGCAACATAAGCCGCGGTCCTGAGCATGCCTACCGTAGCGCTACCCGGCAATGTTCCCGCCAGGAACACCAGGTTCAAAACGTCCGGCTGCCCGCTCTCGTAGGTAGCCTTTTCCAGTCCCCAGTTGAAACTGCGCCACTTAAAAACATCCGAGCCCGTCACGAGACCTTGGGCATCGATGATCACTTCGGAATTCGCCCTCTTCTTCGCGGCGCGCAATTCGGCCGAGTTTGTTGCCCGCCAAACAAGGTAAAGAACACCGAGAAAGCCGCCCACGATT
>JBEEHO010000322.1:0-11566 GCA_041167425.1 Verrucomicrobiota bacterium
GGTTTCGATCAATGGGACAAACGGATCATCGAAACGTTGATTCATAAATTCAACGGAGGCCCGGTGGGACTGAGTTCGCTCGCCGTGGCGGTGGGCGAAGAAGCGGGCACGCTCGAGGAAGTGAACGAGCCGTATCTGATCATGGAGGGTTATATTAAAAGGACGCCGCAGGGACGGGTGGCGCTGCCAAACGCTTATCGAAAGCTGGGATTGAAGCCGCCCGTGGGACCACAGAGCGAGTTGTTCGGGTCGTGATGTAGAGCCAATCCTGGATGGAACTCACGCCGGATTTTTTCCAGACCACGTCGAAGGTCTTCACCGTCGCTGAACTCACGCGACAAATTCGCGGCACGCTCGAAACAAAATTCGGCGCGGTCTGGGTGCAGGGCGAAATCTCGAACTACAAACTGCACCCATCGGGCCATCAATACTTCACTCTCAAAGATCAGCGGGCCGCGATTAGCTGCGTGATCTTTCGCAATACCATGCTGCCGGAGGCCCAGCCGATCGCGGACGGCGCGCAGGTCCAGGTCTATGGCAACGTTTCGGTTTTTGAAGCGCGCGGGCAGTACCAGCTCAGCGTTCAAATTTTGCAGACGCGCGGCGCCGGACTTCTCCAGGCAAAATTCGAGGCGCTCAAACGCAAGCTGGAAGCCGAGGGACTCTTCGATTCCGCGCGGAAACGGCCGCTGCCCAAATATCCGAAGCGGATCGGCATCATCACTTCTCCCACCGGTGCGGCGATTCGCGACGTGCTGAACGTGCTGCGCCGTCGCGCGCCTAACGTCGCGGTGATTATTAACCCGGTGCGAGTGCAAGGGATCGGCGCCGCGGCAGAGATAGCGACGGCGATCAAAGAGCTGGCCGCGCCGAACGAAGCGTGGGGGCCAGTGGACCTGATTGTGATCACGCGCGGCGGCGGCAGCATCGAAGATCTTTGGGAGTTCAACGAAGAAATTGTCGCGCGCGCCATTTTCCACTCAACGCTTCCAGTCGTGAGTGCAGTAGGCCACGAGATCGATTTCACCATCGCCGATTTCGTGGCTGACTTCCGCGCGCCGACCCCAAGTGCCGCCGCGGAATTGATCGTGGCCGATTCCGCGGAGCTCGGCCGCCGGGTCGGCGAGCTCGCGAACTGCCTGCAGAAATACTGGCGAAATTTTCTCACGCAAAGCCAGACGCGTCTCCGCTTTTTATCCGAGCGCACGCTGGCCCGCGAGCTGATGCAACGGCTGCGCGACACGCAGCAGCAGCTCGATCTCACGGCTGAATCGCTGCGGCGGCGGCTAAAGCAATTCGTGACCGATGCCCGGACCGATCTCGCCGCGCGGGCACAGTCGTTGAAATCGCGCGATCCAAAGCGCGAGCTCATTTCGCGACGAGCCAACGTAGTCGAGCTCCACCGGCGCATCGCCGCGCAGCCGCCGCAATTCTTGCAAGACGCCCGCCAGCGGTTTCATCGCGTGGAAGGAATTCTGCGCGTGCTCGGCCCGGAAGCGACACTCCGCCGCGGTTACAGCATCACCACTGACGCGGCAGGCAACGTCATCCGCACGATCGCGGCGGCCCGTCCGAAATCGAAGATCCGCACGCGCGTGGCCGACGGCGAATTCGAGTCGGAAGTTATTCCTGCTGCGGGCCAGCCAGCACGGTAGCGCCATCGCCGGGAGCGACGACGCCTTCTGCCGCTCCGGGCAACTGCCCGATCCCGAGCGCCGACTGAAACTTCGCGCGGTCATTTTCAAACCCGGCCGGCGTGGCCTGGTTTTTCCGGTACACGCCCGCGTCGCCGCTCTTCCGAATCACGATGAATCCATTGTCGTGAAAAGGCGCGGCGTTCGGATTCAACGGAGTATCGTAAATGTAATTCGAGCTGGCGGAGAAAATCGTATTGGAAGGGTCCGTGCGCTTCACTTTATAAACCTTCAGCGCACTCTTCCCTGTGAGCACGACTGCTCCTGCACCAGTGACCTTGCAGATCGCATCGGGCGCGCTCAGGATTCTCTGAAGATCGGCAACCTTCAGATAACCGTTTTGCACGAGTTTGGTGCAATAATCCGCCAATCCCATGGTGTCGTAATCGCCCGGCCAGGCTGAGCCCGCGTCTGATTTAGCGGCCCCATCCGTGGCCATATGAAATCCGGCGAGATAGATCTCACGCGCGTGATTCATGGTACGATCCATTTCTCTCTTATTGAGCGCGTCCTTCAGCGTCGGGACGGCCAGGAACGCAAGAATCGCGACGAGAAAAATCAGCACCAGCAAGCGAAGAGTTGTGAATGCGACGGGATTCTCTCGGGCGTCGCGCGCGAAATTTGGCAGCATTAGGGAGCCACGCGAATGCTCGCGGCACGCGCCGTTATTCCCGGCACCGTCGGCCTGGTTCTGGACAAGCGGATTTTACCGTCAACTGAGCTCCGATTGTTAAGGGTGCGTCAGGACCTTACCGCTTTCTGCCGAGACGGTACCATCCGCATCCCCCGTCAGCTTGCCGACGGTTGATTGGAATTTGTTCGCATCGCTCCCGTAGTTCGCCGTTGTAGACTGGTTCTTGCGAAAGGTGCTCGCGTCGCCGCCCTTTCGAATTACAACAAAACCTTTGTCACCATAGGGCGCCGTGGCGGTCGCGGGCGTCGTGTTGTAGACGTAGTTCGAGCTCACTGCAAAAATCGTGTTTGCTGGATCTGCTTCCTTTATTTTGTAGACCTTCAGCGCACTGATGCCCGTCAGTGTGACCGCAGGTGGAGTGGTAGTGGTGGCCGTGACCGCGCAGTTGGCTCCCGGCGCCGTAAGAATCTTTTGAAGATCGCCAGCCTTGAGATAATCATTTTGAACCAATTTTTCGCAGAATGCCTGCAGGCTCGCCCCCGTTGAGATGGTGGCATCATCGCCGGGCCAGGACAGATTTGTATCGGAATTGGTGGAGCCGTCTGTCGCCATCTGAAAGGTCGCCAAATATAACTGGCGCGCGTTGTTCATCGTCCCGGTCAGTTGTCCGCGGGTGAGGGCCTGCGTGAGCGCTGGCACGGCGAACGCAGCGAGGACGGCAATGATCGCGATGACCACGAGCATTTCGATGAGGGTGAAACCGGCGGAAGAATTTCTTTTCATGAGAGTGGAGCGGTCGAGCAGGATGGTGGAGCGCGATGCGCCCGGTCAAGCAGAATGACAGTCTACTTCGCGAGCGACGTGGCGTCGAATTTGAACGCCACGGTTGCGAGCGGCGGCAGGCTGATCATGAGCGAGTGGGTGCGGCCTTGCCACGGAAAATCTTCCGCTTCGAAGCCGCCCATGTTCCCCACGTTGCTGCCGCCGTACGTCTCCGCATCGGTATTGATGATTTCGCGATAGAACCCGGCGTTTGGCACGCCGAGGCGGTAACCCTGCCGTACGAGCGGTGTCGCATTGACCGCGAACACGATCATATCGCCGGCGCGCGAGCGGCGCAGGAACGCGACGACGCTGCTATCCGCGTCGTGAAAATCAATCCACTCGAAACCTTCGTGCGTGTCATCGAGGTCCCACAACGCCGGCTCGGATTTGTAAACGTAGTTGAGATGTTGGACGAGACGGCGCAGACCATCGTGCCGCGGCAGCTCGGTCAACTCCCAGTCCAGTCCGCGATCGTGATTCCACTCGCGCACCTGTCCGAATTCGCCGCCCATGAAGAGAAGCTTCTTCCCCGGATGCCCGTACATCCATGCGTAAAACATCCGGAGATTCGCGAATTTCTGCCAGTCATCGCCCGGCATTTTATTGATGAGCGAACCCTTGCCGTGCACCACTTCATCGTGACTCAGGACGAGAACGAAATGTTCCTGGAACGCGTACATGAGCGAGAAGGTGATGTTGTTGTGATGGAACCGGCGGAAGATCGGATCGAGCGCCATGTAATGAAGGAAGTCGTGCATCCAGCCCATGTTCCATTTGAACCCGAAGCCGAGGCCGCCCAGATGCGTCGGGCGCGACACGCCCGGCCACGCGGTTGATTCCTCGGCGATCGTCATGATCCCGGGAAAACGCTCGTAGCAAACTTCGTTGAAGCGCTTGAGGAAATAGACCGCCTCCAAATTTTCGCGGCCGCCGAACGCATTCGGAATCCACTCGCCCGCTTTGCGCGAGTAATCGAGATAGAGCATCGACGCGACCGCATCCACGCGCAGGCCATCGATGTGATATTTGTCGAGCCAGAAGAGCGCGTTGCCGATCAGGAAATTGCGCACTTCGTTGCGGCCGAAATTGAAAATCAGCGTCCCCCAATCCTGATGCTCGCCCTGGCGGGGATCCATGTGTTCGTAAAGATCCGTCCCGTCAAATTCCGCGAGCCCATGCGCGTCCTTCGGAAAATGCGCCGGCACCCAATCCATGATCACGCCAATCCCGGCCTGATGAAATTTGTCGACGAAATGACGGAACTCGTCCGGCGTTCCAAACCGGCTGGTCGGCGCAAAGTAATTCGTGACCTGATAACCCCACGAGCCTTCGAACGGATGCTCCGCGATCGGCATGAGTTCGATGTGCGTGTAGCCCATCTCAATCACGTAAGGCAGCAACGTTTCCGAAAGCTCGAGGTAACTCAGCGACCGATCGCCTTCATCCGCCTTTCGCTTCCACGAGCCGAGATGCACTTCGTAAATGCTGAGCGCGCTCGTGTGCAAACGGCGCGCCGGCCGCGCCTGCATCCATTCGCCGTCGTTCCATTGATAGCGGTCGAGATTGTAAACGAGCGACGAGGTCTGCAGGCCGTGCTGATTGAAAAGCGCGAACGGATCGCTCTTGAGCAGCAGCGCGCCGCCCGGCGTCCTGATCTCGAATTTGTAATGAACGCCTTCGCCGATCCCCGGCAAAAATATTTCCCACACGCCGCTCCCCTGCAGACGCCGCATCGGATTCGTCCGGCCGTCCCAGCCATTGAAATCGCCGACCACGCTGACGCGCTGCGCGTTCGGCGCCCAGACCGAAAAGTAAACGCCCGCCACGCCGCCGATCGCGCGCAGATGCGCGCCGAATTTTTCGTAGATCTGCAAATGATTCCCCTCGGAAAAAAGATGCAAATCGATTTCGCCCATGATCGGGCCGAAGGCGTACGGATCGTGGACGATCGCCGTGGAACCATCCCAGCCGGTCAGGATAATCCGGTAGTCGGCCTCGCGTTTTGTTCCGGGAAGGACCGCCTCGAAGAATCCCTCGCGTGCAAGCCGCGTGGCCGGAAAACGCTCGCCATCTTTTCCCGCGACCGCGACGCTGACTTCCTTCGCGTCCGGTCGAAAGATGCGGACTGCCAGATCATCGCCCACCCGATGCGGGCCAAGGATCCGGAACGGATCGGGATGCGCGCCGGCGAGAAAAATATTGATCTCGTCCATGGGCAAACCGGTTACTTCGAAAGAGCTCATGCGACTGCGGCTAATTTAAAACATCCCGCCTCAATGTCGTGCGCAGATTTTTCTCCTGTAGCCACGGGCCTCCGGCGAGGCCGCCGCTACAGAAGAAATCGATTCGATCGTGTCGCTACTTGTAAATCCAGAGAAGCCCGGCCGGCAGCACGATTCCCGCGAGCAAACAAATCGTGGCGACCATCGGCCGCCGACTAAAGCGGTAGGCCATGACGATTCCGATCGCGGCCGTGGCCACGAGACCCACGGCAGCGGCCAGCATGAAATAACGTAACGGCGTTGGCTGTCGTCCCGGCGTGCCGGGAAGATGCGCATCCTTGTGGACGAACGAGAGCGCCGCCAGCGCCGGCGGGGCAATGTAGGTCTTGTCCCTGGTCGATTCGTGCCAGTTAAACAACTGCCACGAACCCGTCACCGCGAAAAAAATCAGGATCGGCGCGAAGAGGCAGCTGAGAAAGAGATGGAGCGTGCGCAACAATTTCATGCGCGCTGACATACAAGGTCGAACGCGCGCCGCCGAGGAAAATATCGCTCGATCCTGCACGCGCCAGTGTCCTCGTGAACGGCGCAGCCGGCATCTTCTTCCACACCATTTAAGTCACCCGGCAACGCGCATTCCTGCACACACGCGAGACTTTCCGTTTACATTCCGCGCGCAGCCGTCGCATAGTTTTGCGGAATGGAACCGCCCGCGACTGACCCAGCCGATGAACTCCTCCGCACTTACTCGGAGAGCGGCGGGATAAATTATCTCGATGCAGCGGCGATGCTGCCTTCGCGGCCCGCGATCGAATCAGCCTGTGTCGATTTATTGGGCCTGATGTTTCCCGGGTTTCACGGCGAGGCGCTGGTCAATTCGAGCGACCTCCCGGACGTGACCCGGAGCCGGATCAAAAGTTTGCACGCGCGAATGAAGCCGGAAATTTCCAAGAGCTTCGGACAACTCCCGTCGAACGAGGCCGCTGAAAACAAGGCCGAGGAAATTCTGACCTGGTTCATGTTGCAACTGGGCCCACTCCGGAAGGTCCTCTGGACCGACATCGACGCCGCGTTTGAAGGCGATCCCGCGGCGGTCAGTTACGAAGAGGTGATCGTGTCGTATCCGGGCGTGGAAGCGATCGCGATCCAGCGCATGGCGCATCTTCTATATGAGAGAGAGGTGCCGTTGATCCCGCGCCTCATGACGGAATGGGCGCACACCCGCACCGGGATCGACATTCATCCCGGGGCAAAAATCGGGCCGTATTTTTTTATCGATCACGGGACCGGCGTGGTGATCGGCGAGAGCTGCGAAATTGGCGCGCGGGTGAAGTTGTATCACGCCGTCACGCTCGGCGCGCGGAGCTTTCAAAAAGACGAGCGGGGCAAAATCAAGAAAGGCGGCAAGCGTCATCCGACCGTGGAAGACGACGTCACCATTTATCCCAATTCGACCGTGCTCGGCGGCGAAACGGTGATCGGCGCGCGCAGCACCATCGGCGGAAATGTTTTCCTGGTGCAGAGCGTCCCGCCCGATTCCCTCGTTTATTACGAAGAGAAACAGCTGCAAATCATGCCGAAGCGGCGCAAAGGCACTGGAAACTTCACGGGATAGGAAATCCGAGACGGGACTCTTCTCGTTATTCCTACGCGGTATTTTTTGCGACGACCAACCGCTCGGTGTCCGCGGAAACGATCTTCATGGCGCGCGCCGGCTCTTTCTCGCCCGGTTTGAAAAAGAGCAGGTTCCCGCCCGATTGAAGTTCCCACTTCCCTTTCGTTTCCTCCGATTGGTCCGCCGCGCCTGGCTGGATTTCCACCATCGATTGATCCGGGCGCAGCTCGAATCCGCTGCGCCCGCGCGACCGTGGAAAATTGAATGAGGCCGACCGGAAAACCATTTCCGACGGCGTATCTTCCTCGTGGGAATGGATCCAGCGCTTCGTTAAAACTTTCTCTGGATCCTGAGCCATTATTTTCAGCCGATGGAACTGCGCGGTCCCGCCAGGGTGGCCTGCATGCGCGCGACCTGTCCCGCCGAGAACATCACCATCGCGGCATCGTCCACGTAGTCCATGTAATTCATGAACATGTCGCCGTTGGGCCCGTTGGTGCAAGAGACATGCGGGAAAACCGGTTTGCCGTAATTGGGTAACTGCGCGCCCGGCGTGTCACCCACATGATCGGTGCCCGAGCAATCGCTCGTGTCGCCCCAGATGTGGTTCAGGTTCAGCCAATGTCCGACTTCGTGAACTGCCGTGCGTCCGAGATTGAACGGGTCCGCCGCGGTGCCCGTGGTTCCGAATGCGGTATTGAGAATGACCACGCCATCTGTCGCGGCCGGGCCGCCGGGAAATTGCGCGTAACCGAGCAGACCGCCGCCGAGCGAGCAGACCCAGAGATTAAGGTATTTCGATGTGGGCCAGGCCGTTTTGCCGCCAGTGGAAGCGCGCTTCACTTTGTCGTCGGTCCCGAACGAACCCTCGGTGGTCTTCGTTCTGGTAATCCCGTTGGTCGCTTTGCCGTTCGGATCTTTTTTGGCGAGCGCAAACTTGACCTGCGCGTTTCCGATCACTCCCTGCCAGACGGCCGGCGTGATGCTCTTGTCCGCGTTTGACCCGCTGTAATCGCGATTCAACGCCACGATCTGACTTTTGATCTGCCCATCGGTGATGTTCTCACCCGGGGTGCGGTAAACGACGTGCACCACGACCGGAATCACGAGCGCTTTTTTTTCCACGCGCCGCATCGCGATGCCGCGCCGGACCATCAGCTCCGTCTCCGCGTGAATTTTTCCGCGGCGCACCCGGAATTCGGGATCGCATTCGCAGAGACGAAGGTGTGCCTCCATCGCGCCGCACATGCGGCGTTGAGGCGTGTCGGATTTTTTTGTGGCCATATTTTATTGGGGTTGGTTGTGCGGTTAATTCCGTGCTGGGAATTTGAAAGAGACGGCCCGCGCGCAAATCGGCGGGGAACCGTAAAAAGAGAAATCGACCTGGGGAAGATCGGACATGGTGGGAGGGAGTGCTCGGGATTGTGCCCAGATCCCGGCGCCGCCTGCAATTCTTTTTTAATGATCTAAGCCGTCACGTGCATAAGATTCCGGCCAACCGCCATGATTTACCTCGACTACAATGCGACGACGCCGTTGTGCGATGACGCGCGCGAAGCGATGCGGCCGTATTTCGAGCGTCATTTCGGGAATCCATCAAGCGTCCACGCGGCTGGACGCGAAGCGCGCGCCGGGGTGGATGACGCGCGCGACCAGCTGGCCGGTCTGCTCGGCGCGAAACCGCATGAGCTTATTTTTACCAGTGGCGGCACCGAATCGAACAATCTCGCGGTGCTCGGACTTGCCCATGCTCATGCGGAGCGCGGCCGTCATTTGATCTGCGCCAGCACAGAGCACCACGCGGTCCTGCACGCGTTCGAGCATCTGGCGAAACGAGAAGCATTCGAAGTGACATTCCTGCCCGTTGATGAGGGTGGCCGAATCGATCCGGACGACCTCGAACGCGCTGTCCGCAATGACACGACTCTGGTTTCCATCATGTGCGCGAACAATGAAACGGGCACGCTCCAGCCGATGGATGAACTCGCGAACGTTTGTAACCGGCGCGGGGTTTTATTGCACAGCGATATGGTGCAGTCGTTTGGGAAACTGGAGACGCATCTCGGCGAAAGCGGATTGACCGCGGCAAATTTTGCCGCGCACAAATTTCACGGACCGAAAGGCGCGGGGCTTCTTTATCTTCGCGCAGGCGTGCCGATCGAGGCCGTGCAATTGGGCGGCGCGCACGAGAATCAGCGTCGCGCCGGGACCGAGAATGTCCCCGCGATCTCGGGAATGGCCGCGGCGGCGCAATGGATTTTGCGCGATCGCGCGGCAGAGCAGGAACGCCAGGGTATTCTGCGCGATCGATTATGGGAACGCGTCGCGGAATCGTTCCCCTCCGCCACGCAAAATGGCAACACGACTCAACGGCTGGCCAACACACTCAACGTCAGCTTCGCGGGCTTGAGTTCGGAAACAATCCTGATGGCGCTCGATCTCGAAGGCGTCTGCGCCTCGAGCGGCTCGGCCTGCATGGTGGGCTCCGTCGTCGCCTCGCATGTTTTGCTGGCCATGGGCGCGCCGGTGGCGCTGGCCAGTTCCGCCATCCGGTTCTCGTTAGGCCATGAAACCACGGCGGAAGAAATCGAGCGCGCGGGGGAAATTATTTCCCGGATCATGAATCGCATCGGCTCCGCGGAAACGCGGGCCGGCAAGGAAGCGTATGCACTCGTTTAGACAACTCGATCTCAGTTTTTCCGCCGGGCCGATGCTGGTCGTGCTGGGCCGTGATTCCGCCCTGGAGGCAAAGGCTCGGGAGATGTTACGCGCGCTCGAGGCCGACGATCTGGCTGCTTCGATTCACGTGGAATGGAACGCGCGGCTCTTCAGCGCCGCAGGGCGCGCGGATTTTCGCCGGAAGCTTGTTTCGTTGAATCCACGCTTGCGCGAACATGATGCGGCGGAAATCGATCGCACTTTGCGGCACGAGATCGCGCACTTGCTCGCGCAATCCCGCGCGGGACGCCGGCGGGTGGCGCCGCACGGAACCGAATGGCGCAAAGCCTGCCGCGACCTGGGGATCGCCGATGAGTCGCGAACGCATGCGCTGCCGTTTCCCATTCAACGGCGCGCGCGGCGCCATCTTTATCGATGTCCGCGCTGCGGAAAAGATTTCCCGCGCGTGCGCCGGATCAAGCGCGCGGTGGCGTGCCTGGAGTGCTGCCGCAAATTCAATCGCGGGAAGTTCGATCGCACCGCGCAGCTTCGACTTGTGGAAAGTGCGGGTCGCGCCTAGCTTTCACGTCTCTTGCGTAAAGAATTCCGTGAAAAATAAACTTTTTTGGGGCGCCCTCGCTCTCACCGTTTTACTCCGTGCCACCAGCTTTGGCTACGTTCTGGGAGGAGAATCATGGACTCGGAATCGCACCGTCCTGATGCATCTCTCCCTGCCGCCGGGCGGCGGTCCGTATCAGGACGGCTCCAAGTCGCTCGGTGAATCCGCCGAGGATGCGCTCAACATCTGGAATCAATATCTGGTTCATATGAAATTCGCCGTGGATCGGAATTCGATTTTGCCGCCGGCCAGTGACGATGGCAACATGTCCGTCCTGGCCTCTACAACCGTTTTCGGGCAGGCCTTTGGCGCCCGTGTGCTGGCTGTCACTTTGATCAGCTCCCGCGGAACGACCACGCTCGAGACCGATGTCGTCTTCAACAGTGCTCTGACTTTCGATTCATACCGCGGCCCCTTGCAATCAGCGTACGATTTTCACCGGATCGCATTGCATGAATTTGGTCACGTGGTTGGGCTCGATCATCCGGATCAGGCGAACCCGAAGCAAACCGTGGTCGCGATCATGAATTCGACCGTCAGCAATATCGACTCGCTCCAGGCGGACGACATCACGGGAGCGCAAAGCATGTATTCGAGCGGGCCGGCGTATCTCAATTCCAATCCCGCGGGGAATCTCGTCAACATCGCGACACGTGGGTTCGTCGGCACCGGGGACAACCGGCTCATCGGCGGTTTCATCATCCAGGGATCACAGCCGGCCACGGTGATTGTGCGCGCGATCGGAAATTCCCTGCCGGCGCTTGGCATTACGAATCCGCTGCACGATCCGCTGCTCGAGTTGCACGATGCGAACCGCGTGGTCGCATCAAGTGATGATTGGATCGATGGAGCTGATGCCTCCACCATAGCGAGCTACCATCTCGATCCCAGCAACAGTCATGAATCCGCCCTGCTGGCCACGTTGAATCCGGGAAATTACACCGCCGTCGTGCAAGCCTATGATAACGGGGACGGAGATCTTACTGGCACTGCCGTGGTGGAATTGTACGATCTCCATACCACTGGCGGGCGCGCGGGAAATATCTCGACGCGCGGACAGGTTCTCTCCGGTAACGATGTCTTGATTGGCGGTTTTATTGTTGGCGGAAGCCAATCAAAGGACGTGGTGGTGCGTGCGCTGGGGCCATCTCTGTCGGCGGCCGGCGTGGCCAATCCACTGGGCGATCCCACGCTCGAGCTGCACGATGCTGGAGGCACTCTGATCGCGTCCGATAACGATTGGGTCGACACGCCCAACGCAGCGCTGATTCAGGCGGAAGGTTTCGCGCCGAGCCAGCG
>JBEEHO010000323.1:0-10819 GCA_041167425.1 Verrucomicrobiota bacterium
GCCGGATAATGAGTGTGTGTTTGGGAAACCACTTCTCGGCTTCCTGCTCGGAAAGCGCCTTGAGCGGGCCGTAGAGCGCAAACTTCGAAGCTATCACGGTGTCTCTCGTCTCTTTCATCGCGTCCGCGCCCGAATATTTTGCCAGAGGCGCGCTCTCGTCCGTGCCAGGTTTGCTGGTGTCGGCGAAAACGGAAATGGTCGAAATAAAAACGTAGCGCTCGACATTTCCCTTAAGGACTTGCGCCACATCTCGCACCCAGGCCGGAAGCATCGTCGGGTTATCGATCACGACATCCCACTTTCGATTCTTTAACGCATCGAGCTGGCCGTTCCGATCGCCGACCAGTTGCTCAACCTCCTTTGGCGTTTCGCCCGGATGCGTTTTCCCTCGGTTGAAAACCGTGACCTTATGCCCGCGCTCGAGCGCATAACGAACTTGAAACGGGCCGGTGAAGCCGGTGCCTCCCAGAATCAGAATACGCAACGGCCTGGTTGCTTTCTCGGTCGCACTTGAGGCGGACCGCAATCCCAAACCGACCGCTCCTCCGGCCACGGCCGAGACCTTAATGAAGTTCCTGCGCGTGGTTGATCTCATGCAAAGCTGAGCATGATCGTCGTTTTCACGAAGCGCAACTGAAGGATCGCGGCACTGGAGAAGGCCCGCCTTCGGGCCGTGAGTTGTAACGTAACCAGCACGGTCCGCACTGAGTGAAGGCCGGCTCCATTTATGATTGACGCGAACGCCCCCTGCCCGTTGGAATCGGCGCCATGGGAAATCTCACGGGCGGATCGATCAGCGGTTTGATCTTTGGCGCCGTGGTGGTGGCGACAATGCTGCCCATGCAATTTCCCGATAAGACCACGGCGTTGATCGCGGCCTTCATCAGCCGGTTTGGGGTGGGTCTTGTCATCGGCTGCGTGCAACTGCCCTGGCCGGGGTGGCTCATCGGCTTTGTTTTCGGATTACTCCTGAGCATTCCGGAGGCATTGATTACCAAGGCATACGCGCCGATCCTTCTCATCGGCTCATTCGGCGGAACCATCATCGGAGGGATTTTGCACGGATGGAAGTAGGACGCTCTCCCACCCGCATTATTGCCCTGGTAGCGGGCCTGTTCGGTGCGTTTCTGTTAAGCTCCTGCGGGGGCAGTCACCATTTTCGTGTAACCAGACCCGGCGAGACAACTTCAACGCCGCCTTATCTCGAACTTCGGTCTGAGCGCTCCGCCGGCACGCTTCATTTCCCTCGAGGCACCTATGTCCTCAATGCGGTGGACGACAAGGGCTACTACTATCGCGCGCCACAAAGGATCGCGCAGCATTCCTTTTCCAGCGGGGTCACGTACGACGGCGGCATTTTTGTCGAGAAGCGGAACCAGCGAAGATTGCGCGGCTACGTCATCGCGCCCGGAGGTCTGACTCACGTCGGCAACCTGTCCCGGGCCGATTATGAATTCCGACAGTAACAGCCATCCCTGCCTGGTTACGATGTTTTCGCTTTCAACTTCGCCGCTCGGAAGAAAATCAGAACATGGGATGCGATAATCAGCGGCACGAGAAAAGTCGGCAGTAGAGTAAGCGGGAACTCCCGCAAGGCATGCATCGATGGCCAGTCGTTGAGTCCAATCCGAAGCGCCGTCAGCACGACAAAAAGGATATCGGTGAGTCCGATCGTGTTCCAGACGATCAGCATTTTCCATTTCCGCGCGCCGGACAAAGCCAGGAGCAGAACAGCCAAGGATGCGACAGTGATGTCACCCCACCCCGCCGGAGCGGCAAAGGCGAAGGGCAGTTCGCCACGACTGCAAAGGTAGAATAAGTAAACTCCGACAAAGCGCGTCAGATGCAGTGCGACGAGCGCACGCAGGTCGACCTTCATCGCCCACCTTTTGAGCGGCGTGAATTTCCAGCATAAGAAAAGCGCCAGGGCTGTTAAGGTCCAAACGAAGATCGCAACAACGGGAGCGGACGCTGCTTCGAGGCATCCAGCCAGTCCCGCGGCGGCCGCGACACAAAGCCAGGCCGCGAGAAGCACGGTGACGATCTTGCGATCTATTTCTTCCGTTGACGCGTTGGGAGGCATTACCTCGGTTGTACCTCCACGGCCGCAGCGCGGCAAGGTCACTCCATCTAAGGAGCCGACAGGTCACGGAGGCAAAGCGACGATTCGGATTCTTGCGGCTATTTCGAAACCGGCCTGATCCTGATGTCTCGAACGCCAGTCCACACGCCGTCGCCGCCGCGCCTGAGCGTGACAATCACAGGCGTGCTTCCCTGTTCGCGCGCGAAGGCAAGCGCTTCCGGGTTGATGCGCGGGTCGCCTTCAAACCAGTAATCTGCAATCGAGCGTTCGGAATAATCCCGGCCGTAGAGATGCGCGTGAATGTGCGCGGGGGTGTTTCGATGCGGGTAAGCGCCGGGTTTGATCGTGCGAAATTCGTATCGCCCATCCGCGCCTGTTTTCATCCAGCCTTTTAAGCGCGGGTGGCTGGCGTCGTCCTGCTCATTATAGTAGCCGGTCACGTCCGTGTGATAGACGAAGAGGACCATACCGGAAGCGGGCGTGATCCCATCAGGTTGGTAGATTGTTCCCGAAATTATCAGCGGTTCGCCCGGCTCCTTGTCCGAAGGGATAACCGTTTTCCAGGAAAGGTTCGCAGGTGCAATGCAGGATCCACACGGCGCTCCCCCGCTCAAGGTCGAGGGGTAAGCCGGTTTCTTTTCCGCTTGATCGAGGGCATGGATTCTCGAACACGAGCTCAGGCTCAACGAACACCAGGCGAACACCGCAAAGGTGACTTGTGTTGCAACGCGCACCAGCCATGACCATATCACGGTTTGAGAATGGGAGCAGTAACTCGGACGCCTCATCTTTCTTTCTTCAACTCCCGCGATTTTTCTCATACCCTCGTATTTCATGCTCGAAGGGCGAGAAGAGAAAATGTCGAGACGCAAGGCAGCGCGCCTGATGGCCCGGAGCGCTGCGGGCTTGCTTTTGAGCCGGGCTGCATTACGCGCCGAAGAGATGGACCAAAAAAACATCGCCAAACTCCCCCTTTTGCAGCGCACGATTCCATCGTCCGGCGAATCTATTCCCGCCATGGGATTGGGCACCTGGCAGGTCTTCGACGTTGGTTCGAGCACACCGGAACGGAGGCCGCTGGAAGAGTTGCTCTCACTTTTTGTAAAGCTCGGTGGCCGGCTGGTTGATTCATCGCCCATGTACGGGCGCGCCGAGCAGGTGATCGGCGACATCGCCACGAAACTTGGTCTGGGTGAATCGCTTTTTCTCGCCACGAAAGTTTGGACCACGGGCAAGGAAGAAGGCCTTCGATCGATGGAGCAATCGGTCGCGAAACTACAGCGCGCACACATCGATCTGATGCAGGTGCATAATCTGGTGGACGCGCAGACTCATCTCGCCACGCTGCGGGATTGGAAGCAACAAGGCCGGATCCGTTATCTCGGGATCACGCACTACGTTTCCAGGGCCTATGCTGAGGTGGCGAAACTTCTTCGCACAGAGAAGGTCGATTTCGTTCAGATCAATTACTCCCTGCTCGAACGCGAGGCGGAGAAAGAGATTCTGCCGCTCGCCCAGGATCGCGGCGTCGCGGTCATCGTGAATCGCCCATTCGGCGGAGGCGATCTCTTTTCCAAAGTGCGGCAAAGGCTGTTGCCGGATTGGGCCGCGGAATTCGATTGTCATTCCTGGGCGCAGTTTCTGGTGAAATGGATTGTCGCGAATCCGGCTGTGACCTGCGTGATTCCGGCCACGGGCAACGCGGCCCACCTAAGCGATAACATGCAAGGCGGAGTGGGGCGGCTGCCCGATGCAAAGCTAAGACAGCGCATGATCGAGGCGGTCGCCTAGACGTAGCTTCGCTTAAAAACCGAAGGCCCCGCGCCGGCATGCGACGCGAGGCCTTACCAGTTCGCTGAAGGCTCGGTTATTCGGAGCCGATTTCGTAAACCTCGACCAGCGCAATGCCAGTCGCAGTACCTGCTCCTGTAACTACCGTGGTATAGGCGCCGGGCTCGAGACGCACCAGCAACGCGGATTCCAGATCATCCGTAGGCGGGATGCCGGTCGCAATGATCTGCGCGGCATTCGCGTTTGTTTTCCAGTCGTCATTCGACGCGAGAGGCGTTGAGCCCGCGAAGAGTTGCACCGACGGATTTGCCAGCGCCGGCGAAACTCCGAACGCCGCCAGCGATGGTCCCATGGCGCGGATCAAGACCAACTTCGGTCCTCCCGTGATAATGAAGCCGCCAATCAACTGACCCTGGCCCGTGCCAACCAGTCCGCGCGTCGAGATGTTCGCCATGCGATTCACGAGCGAGCTCTTGAAGGTATTGACGGTGAAGGTGCCGGCGCTCGTTGTAAACGTGCCGGAGAAAACTCCGTCGGTGATGGTGAAGTTCCCGGTGATGGCGCTGCTGCTTCCGATCGTGCTATTGAGGACGAAGCTGTATTGAGTGGCAGGCGACACGGGTGGCGTCAATGTCCCGAAACCACCGCTCAGGACTGTTCCCGTGCGCTGAATCATGATGATGTGATTGCTCGCATCGATGATGAACATGACCTGGCTTTCACCAGTGGGGCCGTGCGCGACTCCGAAGTAGCCGCCGGCAATCGCCGAACCGGTCCCCAGAGTTGCGAAGCGCGAGGCTTGGAAAGGCTGTCCGCCAAGGGTAAAGGCGATGCCGCTATCGTTGGCCGTGCCGATGATGGCCTGCCCTGTGGTAAGAGTGAGCGCGAACGAACCATTCGTGAGCGCGCCTTCCGCGAAACCGATAGCCTGTCCGGTCACGTCGAGCACGTGGATTTGCACGTGGGTATTTTTCTCGATGTAAAACACGATCAGAGAACCGGTCGGCGTAGTGCTTCCATAGAAGCCGCGGAGGCTGACTTCGCCATGATGGTCATCGCCCGGCTCAGGAGTCGGCGTGGGCGATGGTGAGGGGCGCGGAGTAGCTGACGGTTCTTGATGCGGAGTCGGGGTCGGCGTTGCCGAAGGCTCCGTATGCGGCGTTGGGGTCGGCGTCGGAGACGCGGAGGGTTCGGTGTGCGGCGTCGGCGATGGCGTGGGCGACGGAGTCGACTCCGCGTAAACCGAGAGGGCCGCGAAAACGCTTAAATAAGCGAGTTTGGCGATATGTTTTTTCATGAATTGCATTGTTTGTTTTTTGTTTTTTTACTGCGTTTTGACGCCCGGAGAATGGCGTCGAATTATGGAAATTATAGCAGAAAGCGTTCCTGATACGCCTCGGTAAAAATCCCTTGGCGCGGCGACCGGCTCCCCAACAAAGTCCGCTGTTGACGTGCGAAAAGCTCGTTAGGTTGCCATGCGCCGCTGTCCCGGCGTATAAGCAATTCCGCTGAATCCGCCGCTGCTTCGAGCCGAAAAAAGTCACATGAACATTGCTTCGACGAAAAATTTCGTGCTCGCCGGTTTCCTGATTTCCCTGGTCTCCGTTGCGTCTAATTCTGTCGTGCTCTCCTACGTCACTAAACGCCTTCACGCAGCGGACGCCGAGTATTACAAACTGGCTGACTCGCTCGCCAGGCAGGCGGCTGAATTAAACGAAGGCGATTCCCTCTTCGATCAGTATCGAATCATGCACAACGTGGCGTTGAGCGTTCCCGCAGCCCGGGCGAAGGAGGCACGACAGGACGCGGAGGCCATCCTAAAAAGATTTCTGACCAAATATTACGCTGCGGCCAACGACATCGCGCCGACAGAAATTACCCGGGTTGAAGTCGAAGAGGCCGGCCAGATCATTCCTCTGCTGGAAAAGGGATTGGGATTGATGCAAGCGCTCCAGGCGGCTTCCGACCAGGCAGAGCGCGCCCGGCTGACCGCGGAATTGGAGAAGCTTGGCCAGGAAGTGCCCGAGCCAAAATCCGAATTAGGCAGGAAACTGCGCGACGTTCAGAAATATTCGCAAGCGGAGTTTGCCCCGAGCGATGTGGTGCTCATGTCCGCGCTGATGCCGGTAATGAAATCATTCCGGGAGCAAATAGTTGCGAGCATCACCACGAAAGAGGATCGCCGGCATGAACTGGAAAACGAACGCTCGTCCCTGGCGAGAAAGGCCAACTACGCCAGTTATGCGGCGATCACTTTTCAATTATTCGGCTTGATGCTGATCCTGACCAAAGACTTGCTGAAAGAGAAAAAATCGTAAGGGCAGCGGTAACAACCGAGGAGACGGCGGCTACAATGCCGGCAGCACTCGCCCAGTCACCTCACCAAACCCCACCCGATAACCTTCTCCCTGCGCCCAGCCGGTGATCGTCAGGCGGTCGCCGTCCTCCAGCCACTTCCGGATTTCGCCGTGGGGAAGAGTCAGGGGCTGCGCGCCGCGCCACGTCAGCTCCAGCATGCAGCCGCGCGATTCTTCGGTCGGTCCGCTAATGGTTCCGCTCGCCAGCAAATCGCCGGGCTGAAGGTTACAGCCGTTGACGGTGTGGTGTGCCAGCTGTTGCGCAATGCTCCAATACAGATTTTGGAAATTCGTGCGCGTGATGACGTGGGACGCATCCATGGCCGGCGTTTGCAAACGCGCTTCGAGCTGGATGTCGTAAGTGAAATTGTTCGTCGCGCGCAGGTAAGGCAGCGGCTCCGGATCCTGCGGCGGCAGCGGTTTTCGAAACTCTTCCAGCGCTTCCATGGTCACGACCCATGGTGAGATGCTCGTGCAAAAATTCTTCGCGAGAAAGGGACCAAGCGGCTGGTATTCCCAAGCCTGGACATCGCGCGCGCTCCAGTCATTCATCAAGACCAGGCCGAAAATATGATCGGACGCGCGCTCGATCGGCACCGGCTCGCTCAGGGCATTTCCCGGTCCAATAAGAAAGGCCGTTTCAAGTTCGTAATCGAAGCTGCGGCTCGGTCCGAAAATCGGCGCGGGCGCATCGGGCGGCTTGGTCTGTCCCCGCGGACGACGAACATCCGAACCGCTGACCACAATGGAACTGGCGCGGCCGTGATAAGCGACCGGAAGCCATTTCCAATTGGGCATGAGCGCGTTTTCCGGACCGCGCAACATGGTGCCGACGTTGTGGGCGTGGTGATACGACGAATAGAAATCGGTGTAATCCCCGATGCGCGCGGGCAACTGCATCGTGACATCTTTCCGCGCGTGGAAAACGCGGTCTCGGAGCGCGGGATCGTCGCGCAAAGTGGCGGTATCAGCGGCCAGCAAATCTTGAAGAACTTCCCGCGCCTTGCGCCAGGCAGGACGACCGAGCGCGAGAAAATCATTCAGCACCTTCTCGGAAAACACACGCCGATTCTGAAACTCAGGCGATTGGAAATGTCCCAGTTCCTCGAGCACGGAAAGATCGAGCACGAACTCGCCGATGGCCACACCCACGCGTGGCTTCTCCTGCCCCGGCGTGAAAATTCCGAAGGGAAGATTCTGGATTGGGAAATGCGACTCCGGCGCGACTTCGATGAAAGATTTAAGAAATTTTGGCATTTCGAAAGCGCTCGATCGTGTGGCAGCGCCTTTACCTTACAAAAGTTTCAGCGCGCGCAAATCTTCACGTGGTTCATCGAAGCTACAACTGCCGAAAGAAGTCACCCTTTTGCGATGCGCGATGATCCGATCAGTCGCCACTTTCCATTCGCGCCAGGCGAAAAAATCATGGTCGAAAGAAAACGAGCCGGAGTCTTCGTCATTCAGCATTTGGATTGTTTGGGCCACGTCCCAACGATGCTCCGCCGCGAGCACGCCGGCGCCCAGCACGTTGAGAAAGCCATGCATCTTCGTCTGCACGCTGGAATGAAACTGACGGACGGGATGATGGAGTCCCGCCGTGAATTTTATCGCGACCTCGTTCTTCATTGCCGCGACGAGAGCAGTGGCAATCTGCTCGGAGGTTGGGAAAGCCTCCACCGTAACACCGCCAGTCCGCAGTTTGTAACCACACGCGGCGACTTTGGAATTATCTTTCGCCAGCAAACCGATCGTGCTCTCCGCGGTGCCGGCCTGCGTTTCTAAAAAGGCGCTTACCTTGAGCTCCTCCACCAGCGATCGAACCCGCCCTGGGAAATCCGCGTCCGCACCGGGTGGAAGTGGAATCTCCAGTTGGGTGATCGGAGCAACCTCACCGTGTTGTGCTCGAAACGAGCGGATTCCATCTCGCATTGCGGCAAGCGATTGGAGGAAGGCTTCCGGGCTTTCCGTCTTTTTCCCGAGAGCGGATAGCCGGAGCGGATTTTTCTGATCGAATTGCGAGAGGCCGTCGGAAGCGGCGTCGAATTGACCGATGGGCAAAATGAATGCGCCAAGCATCCACGCTTCCGGAGCGCGGACATACGCGGCGTGGTTCCGCAAGGCCGGCTCGAGGGGAAGATTCGCGGGCGGGAAAAGGCCGGCGTAATCAATCGAGCGCTCGAGCAATGCGCGAAGAGAAGCGGCGGTCATACCTTGAATTCAACGGTGCGATCATGGCTTTCGTCAACCGCTCTTCGCCTGAGCGCCCTCGCTCGAAACAGCCGTATTGCCAAATACCACGCAGAAGGAGGAGATAGACAATCTTCACGCATCGGCTACAATCGGGGTCTTAATGCCTTCCCCTGTTCAGACCGGAACTCCGGAGGATTCTCTTTTTCAAAATGCCTTCGAACACGCGGCCATCGGGATGGCGCTCGTCGCGCCGGACGGCGCGTGGCTCCAGGTAAATCGTTCCGTCTGCGAGATCACCGGCTATTCCGAAGCCGAGCTTCTGCAATGCACTTTCCAGGACATCACCCATCCCGAGGATCTCGATCTCGACCTGGAATTTGTGAACAAAATGCTCGCCGGCGTGATGGACGATTATCAGATGGAGAAGCGCTACCTCGCGAAAAATGGCAGCATCGTCTGGGTCCTCTTGAGTGTCTCGCTCGTGCGAGATGAAGAAGGCCACCCGCGCTTTTTTATCTCTCAAATCCAGGATATCAACGCACGCAAGGAAAACGAGCGCCAGCTCAGCGAAGCCGCGGCTGAGATCGAGAAACTGCGGACCGGTTTGCTCAAGATATGTGCGTGGACCAAGCGGATCGAAATCGATGGCCGCTGGATTACCGTCGACGAATTTCTAAGCGACCACCTTCATCTGAAACTCAGTCACGGAATGTCGGTCGAAGGCGCGCAATTGTTCCGGAAAGATTGAGCCCCGCGAGAAATTAGCTTGTCGTCCACGCCGGACAGACGCTAAACCGGGCGGCTGCGGGAGCCCGCAATCGTGCAGCTAATGCCCTCGGCAGAATGAAAAAACTACATCTATGAAACTCAAGCTTCTCACTTTCGTTTTCGCGCCGCTGTGTGCGCTCTCTCTCCACGCCGGCACGCCCGCACAGGAAAAAGATTTTGTCGATAAATACAAAGCCGCTTTTGAAAAAGGCGACAAAGCCACCCTCGAATCTTTTCTCTACACCCAGGGTGCAAACCCGATGGCGCTCGAGTTCTACAAAATGATGCAGACGGATGGCGCCGGCGGAAAGATCACCAAGATCGAGCTGGTTGATCTCAGCCCGGAAGACGTCAAGAAAGCTGGGGAAACCCAAACCGGACCGGACGGGTCAAAGGCGCAGCTCCCGCTCAAGCCGACAAAGAAATTGAAGATTACGGTCGAGACCAGGGACGCCAATGGCAGCTCTTCGAGCTCGAGCGAAAGCTTCATCGCGGAGAAAGACGGGAAGTATGTCATTCCCGTACCCGCGACCGTAAAGTAGCTCCGCGGAATCACTCGTTAGGCCGCGGGGAGCGGCGCTTTCCAAATGGCGACCGGGTAAGAATCAGAGAGCGGTCTGGGCAAGCCGCCCTCCTGGTAAATGGCTCACTTTTTTCACCTCGCGCAGCCCGGCTCTTACTATCTCCTCGCGGGCGCAGCCATCGCGTTCTTTGTCGGGCTGGCCTCGCTCCCCTTCCCGCGGGTGGCCGGAGAAAAGAAGTTCGAACTGCTCTTCATTCTCTCTGCGGGCACGGCCTTGTTCGCGTGCCGCTGGCCGATTTTCTTGTGGCCGGATCCGATCAACGTCGATGAAGGCTACCTGATTGCCAACGCTCTGAAGGCCCGGGTCGATCTGATCCCGTGGCACGGTTTCGACGCCGGGACCAGCGGACCGTTGAACTGCGATGTGCTCGTGATCCCCGTTCTCTTTGGCGCGGAGATCGGATTTTTTTCCGCTCGGGTCACCGGGCTTTGTTTGATGGCAGGATCGATTTGCGCCCTCTACTTCGCGGTGAAGTGGATTTACGGAGCGAGTGTCGCGCGCCTGTCCATTGTGCCGCCCGTGCTGCTGCTCGCTCTCACCAAGTCCAGCGACTTTGTTCATTATTCCAGCGAACACGTTTCAATTTTTCTCACGAGCGTTTCCCTGGCCGCGGCGATCTACCTCGCGCGCGGCACGGGTTCGAATGTTCGCCGGATCATCGCGTGTGCGGTGGCCGGGATGTGCCTTGGCGGTACCGTCCTGGCGAAACTCCAGGCCTTGCCAATCGCCCTGGTGGTTCTCGTTACTCTGATCGCCGGTATCTTCGTTACAACTTCACGTTCCCGTCGATCCAGGATGGTGGAAGCCATGGTGGCACTGACCAGCCTGGCCATCGGCCCGGGCTTCACTTTGATTAGTCTTAGTGCAACCAGCGGCTTGAGTGATGCGATCATCTCTTATTATAAGATGGCGTTAGTCTATGTCGGTAGCCGCCGGGCCGTGGACCTCTCGTTCTTCTTTGTCAGCATCCCCGAGTATACCTATTTCCTAATCGCCTCCGGCGTTGTTATTGTCGTGGCCGGAATAGCTCTGTGCTCACGAAAGGA
>JBEEHO010000324.1:0-4629 GCA_041167425.1 Verrucomicrobiota bacterium
TCGATCTGCACATCCGCGTGAACGGCGGAATTTCCGTGCGCGACGGGCACGACCTCGCGCATCAGGTGAAGGACGCGATCAAAGGAACGGATTCGCGCATCGCGGATGTGCTCGTCCACGTCGAGCCCGCCGTCCTGTAGCCGGCGCCCCTGTGGGCGGCGCAACGCTTCTTGTGGCGTGCGCATCGCACTTTCGCTTCGCCCTGCGAAGCGGCTACACCAAATCCGCTCGGAGAATTCTTTCGAGCGCGTTCGTGAGGGAATTGCGGGCGACTCCGATTCGCTCGCGAAAAACATTCAGGCGGCTGACGGCCCCCGGATGCCTGACGAGATAAGTAGCCAGGCGCAGGAAGTTCGTTTTTTGTTTCTCCACGTCGAACAAGACATGGGCCGGAGCCGGGAAGGGTTGAGCGGGCGTATCGCTGATCACGCGCATCGATAGCATCGGCAATTGCCGAGCGGCGCACGCTTCCGCGATAAATTCCGTTTCCATATCGACCGCTACGGCGCCGCTTTTTTTCGCCAGGTGCGCCCGCGCGGAAGGCGACTCGGTTATCTGCGGAACGGTCACCAGTTTCCCGAGAAAGAGCGCTTCGTCCGCAAAATCGAGATTCGGAGAACCCAAAAGCTCCGGGCTGGAAAAATTTTCCGAGAGCAGCAGGTTCCCGATTTGGAGTTCCTCATCCAGCGCGCCCGCAAATCCGGCGCTGATCAAATACTCGAATTGCTGGCGGCGAAGGAAACTTTCGATTTGGGCCCGGCAGCTTTTTTCGCCCACGCCAGTATGAAGGACTGCGACCGAACGGCCATGAACCCGGCCGCGGATGCTTTCAACGCCTTCGCGGGAATTGAAACTGGGTTTTTGAAGCAGCTGGACGAATCCGGAGCTTTCCGCCGGCAAGGCAAACGTAACCGCGATCATGGCAGGAGACTCATTCCTCGATCGGATGCCGCACTCCTACGGATTCGGAGAACGCGGAGCTTCGGTTATTCGCACGTAGATATTCTTCTTTTCGCCCGGGCCGGTCGGTTTTTCTTTCGTCGGCGCCGGAGAAGAAAAGTCCGTCTGACCAAGCGGAGCTACCGCCTGCCGGAATTCGTTTTCACGAGCAGAGGGAATCTGGGCGAGCACGGTGATTCCGCTGTCGTCCCGGGGCGCCTTGGCGGCGGATCCGCCGCACTGGCTCGCGAGCAAAATCACGTTGTTCGCCAGAGAATCGTGCTCCTTCGCCGGCGCAACCAACCGGATCTCGTCTCCGCCCAGGTTAGTGGAAGGCATCGAGCGTTCCGCCACGCTCTTGAGCGACGATTCTACCTGTGCCTGGATGGCCGCTTCCTTCGCGCGTTGGTCGCCGCTTGTGTGCTGCTTCTTGCCGACGATAAACAAAATCCCGACGATCACATTCAGCAGAACGAGCGCGGCGAAGGCAGTGGCCACGCGGCGCCCGAGCTTTCCGGCGGCCTCCGATGGGATTTCTAATTCGTCGCTTTGCCCGATGACTTCACGCGAACCGCGCGATCGCTCCTGCATCGTCCGCGCGATCGCGAGCTCGCGCTGCAACTGGGGATCGGTCGCCAGTTGCGCTTCGAGTTGCGCACGCTCCGCCGCCGGCAGATTTCCCTCGAGATAATCGAAAAGCTTTTCAGGATTCATGAGCGGGCGACAACCATCGTCATACGTCGCAGCGCGGGCAACAGTGAACTGAGCGCGACTCGGACCCGTGGGCCGGGCTGATTATCCGACATCGTCGCGGTCAAACAGCCGGGCGCGCCGCGACGCTTCGGGTATTGCTCTTTATCTACGTAGAAATACATTACCGCCCTCGTGGATGAAAACGGCAAGGCATTCCCGCAAGGGCGTCGGCGATGGCTCCGTCTCCTCGGGCGGGGTCTGCTTGTCCTGCTCGCCCTCGCCCTGATCTTTCATCGCCCGATCATTTTTCATGTCGGCGGCGCCATCGCCAATAACTACGCGGCCAGGGCCAACCTGAAGATAGATTGCACCTTTGAAGGATCAATTTTCACCAACCTCGTTATTAAGAATTTGCACGTGGTGCCGACGGGACCCGCCATCGTCGAATCCATCGACGTTGATTATATCCGGGCGGACTACAGCCTGCTCGATCTCTGGCAGCATGGCGCGACGGAGGTGTTGAAGAACGCCGAGGTAAGGACGGCACGCATCGTCCTCAACCCGGCGAAAGCGTCATTGAAACCGAAAGTCCCGCGGCCTGACGAACGAATCACCTTGTTCGCGGTCTTTCCGGAGCGGCTTCGTCTTTCCGATATCAATCTCCACGTTCGCTCGACTGACGAGAAGCAGGATTTCGTTCTGGAACATCTCGACGTCGATCTCGACCCGAAGAAACCGGGGGACCTTCACCTGGCCACCTTGCAAATTCCCCATGCCCCGGCTTGGAAAAATGTTTCCGCGCGAACTTCCTACGCCAACAAAAACCTGATCTTGAGCGGCCTGGTCCTGGATGCGGAAAACCAATTCCGCCTGATCGCAATCGATGCCTCGCGCATTCGGACAAGATCGCTCGAGATGGTGCTCGATGCGACTCTCGCGCACGGAACGGTGGCCGGTTCCGTCGCCCTGAGCGAGACCGCGCATTCGCTTAACACCAGGCTCCGGCTGGTGGCGGAAAACATCTCGCTCGACACGCTGCGCGGTTATCTTGGCCGGCCGCCGGAATTTCTCGCGGGCGATGTTCAACATCTGGCGATTGAATCGAGCGGCGCGATCGACTCACCGCGGACGTGGGACGTCAAGCTGGAGGCGCAGGTCAACAATTTGCGGCAGGAGAATCTTTTTTTTGACCGCCTGATCGTGAACGTGACGGCGCACGATGGGATCGCCACGTTGCATTCGGGAGAAGTGACGAACGGCTCCAATAAAATCGAGCTGAAGGGAACGGCCGAACTGCCTAAAGACATTCGCGAATTCGGACGCGCCCCGGCAAACTTCGAGATCAAAGGATCGCTCCCCGATCTGCAATCGCTCACGTCGCGTTTTCCCCAGCCGCTGACCGGCGTGGCCACGATTGCCGGAACCGCCGAGATCAAGGATGCCGTGTTGCGCGCGGATTTGAGCTTTGCCGGCGGGCCGGTGGCGTATGGCGATGGGAGCGCCGCGCAGATCACCGGAACCATAAAAGCGGCCAGGGACATGCCGCCACCCGGCGTGACAAAATTGTATTACGCCGATTTGCGTTCGCAGATCCACGTCGACCTGACCGACGTCCATTCCGGTGAGAACGTTTTTGATTCGGTCCAGGCCGAGATCACCACCGAGGGCGCGAATGTAAAAGTCGATCGAGTCGCGGCCATCCGGAAACAAAATACCTTCACTGCTTCCGGCAGCTATGTCTTGCCGGACGATTTCACGAAGGCGCGAACCCAGCCCGGAAATTTTTCAGTATCGTTAGGTGCGGTGGAACTGGGCGATTATTGGCCGGCCAATTCTCCGAATCGGATCACTGGCCCGGTCCAGGTTTCCGGCGAGGTCAACGTTCGCGAGGGCAAGGCGGATGGCTATCTCTCGATCTACGGCACTAATCTAAAAGGTCGGGGCTTCACGATTCCGGAGATCAGCGGCCAGGCGTCCATTTCCCGGAACGTGGTTTATCTCAACGATTTCACGGCCAAACTGAACGAGCGGGATTTCATCGGCGGCAATGGGATGTTCTCGCTCGATACGCCTCATCACTACAGCGGGAAGCTCTTCGTGAACGTGGCTGATCTCGCGCGGCTCAAGCCCATTCTGGTTGCAGCTGGAAACAAAAACGAGATCGCCGGTTCGCTCCTGATCGACTGGCAGGGGAGTGGCGACGTGGCCGACCTGAAGCATTCCGGCTCGCTCAAACTCAAACTCGAGAAGGGACGCTACGCGAATCTGCAAGCGCTCCAGGCGAACATCGACGCGAATTATTCGCCGGAAGGTCTCGATGTTCCGACGATCTTCGTCGGCAGCGACAAGATGGATTTCCAGGCCATCCTCACCGCGAAAGGTTCCACGCTCGAGATCACGAAAATCCAGATCGACCAGGGCAAGGCCAAATACGCCTCGGGTTACGTTTCGTTGCCGTTCGTTTGGAAAAACCTGGGCACGAGCGAACCGCTCTTTCCGTCTGATGGAAAAGTGCTCGTGACATTTCAGTCCGAAAATCTGGACATGAAAAAACTTTTTGACGACCTGGGTGCGAAGCCGCTGGCCACCGGGCTGGTCAATGTGAAGCTCGACGCGCAGGGCACGCTCGCGCAGCTCGCGGGCCGCCTCGATGTCCAGATGCGCGACCTTCACAGCGCGAATTATCCGAAACTCGAGCCGGCGACTTTCGATCTCGTGGCGGAGCTGAAAAACAATCAGCTCGCGTTCAACGGCAAATTGCAGCAAGCCAAAATCCAGCCGGTGCAGATCACGGCGAATCTTCCCTTCGACGTTTCGAAGATCATGGCGGAAAGGAAATTCGATGAGGAAACGCCGCTGACCGCGAAGGTGCAATTGCCTCGCAGCTCCGTGAATTTTCTGCGCCAATTTCTTCCCGGCATCACCCAGCTCGATGGCGATCTCGCGCTCGATGTCAACGTCAACGGCACCATCGCGAAACCCGTTCTGAGCGGCGCC
>JBEEHO010000325.1:0-4833 GCA_041167425.1 Verrucomicrobiota bacterium
TGGCGGATCCAACCCTGGAACTACATCAGGGCAGCACCATCATTGCGACAAACGATAACTGGAAGACGAAAAGCGATGGCAGCAGCCAGCAAGCAGAGATCGAGGCCACCACCATTCCGCCTACTAATGATTTGGAATCCGCGATCGTCGCCACACTTACTCCCGGCGCTTACACCGCCATCCTCGCGGGTAAAGATGCTGGAATCGGAGTAGGGCTGGTGGAGGTCTACGATTTGGCGCAAATGGCCGACTCCAAGCTGGCGAATATCAGCACGCGCGGTTTTGTTGATACCGACGACAACGTCATGATCGGCGGGCTAATCGTGGGCAACGATACCGGCGGTATCTCCAAAGTGATCGTGCGCGCGCTGGGGCCTTCGCTCGCTAATGCCGGAGTGCAGGGTGCGCTGGATGATCCGGCCCTCGAGCTGCACAATGGGAGTGGAACGCTCGTCGCGAGCAACGATAACTGGAAGACGCGGGCCGACGGCAGCAGCCAGCAGGCCGAGATCGAAGCGACGACTATTCCGCCCGCGAACGATCTCGAATCGGCCTTGGTAGCGACGCTTGCTCCGGGCAACTACACTGCGGTTGTCCGTGGTAAGAATAACACGACCGGTGTCGGCCTGGTGGAAGTTTATAACCTGCAGTGAGAACGCAGCCATAGGACGTTCATGAGACAGCCTCAACTACCACAGTTCAAAACTCCTCCTCAAATAGCTTCTGGTTGAAACGGGGCATTTCACTTTGATTCCATTGTTGATGAGGACGCTGATCTTCGCATCGCGGCCGATCTGCAACTCTATTGCAGGGTAAACGTCCCGGTTGCCCTGCGTCTTGTTTGGCAGCAGAGCGCTTGCGTTTCACTTCGCTGGTCCTCGTTTCAGGAATTTCGCCACCAGCCTGCTTCCCTGCGGGGCATCAGTACTTCCCAGAGTCGAAATGGCCGTGGGCGGTATGTTTAATGCCCTACGTATAAGAGCTTCTCCCCGGCTCTTCTCCATGAATATCCTCGTAGCCGATGATGACGGCGTGACCCGCCTTTTGCTCAGCTCTGCGTTGCGCAAGCTCGGGCACCAGGTGCAGGAAACCGAGAACGGCCGGGACGCGCTCGCGCTCTGGGAGCGGGAACAGCAACGACTGGTCATCTCCGATTGGATGATGCCGGACATCGATGGGCTTGAGTTTTGCCGGAAGATCCGGGCGAACGCGGGCCCGGAGCTGACTTATGTCGTCCTGCTGACGGCGCGATTCGGCAAGGCCGATTATCTCGAAGCGATGGAGGCCGGAGTGGACGATTTCATTGCCAAGCCATTTGAAAAAGCGCAGCTCGCCGCCCGCGTGCGCGTGGCCGAACGCATTCTCGGGCTGCATGAAAATCTGCGCGCTGCGAACAGCGATCTGGAGCAGCGCGTGCTGGAGCGCACGGCGGAATTGCAACAGGCGCTGGCGGCAAAGAGCGAATTTCTTTCCCGCGCCAGCCATGAGTTGCGCACGCCGATGAATCATGTGCTCGGTTTCGCGCAGTTGCTGGAAATGGGCACGCTGACTCCGGAGCAGAAGGAAAACGTCCGGCATATCCTCGGCAGCGGCGCTCATCTGCTTCAGTTGATCGATCGCATCCTGACCGTCTCCAAATCCGAGCCGGATGAATTGAGCTTTTCCGAGAAAATCAACGCGACGGAGAGGGGCGAAGATGCCTGGGGAAAAGAACCGCTCTTATTGGACTCGAGGATTTCACCATGAACAAACGCATTCCTCTCCTCGTCTCCGCCGGCTTCGGGCTGCTCATCGTGCTCGGTTTCTGCACGTGTTTGTTTCTCAACGTCACTTTGCAGCGCAGAATCGAAAAATCGAAGCTGGTCGAGGATCTCATTGCGAAAGTGCGCGGCAGCGTCCGCGATTTGCGAGTGGACTACCTGCGCGTGGACGAAGCACTTGCAGCTCTCCTGCTCGATCCGACGCCCGGCGCCAGCTTTGAGGAGAAATGGCAAAAGAAGGAGCAAGCCAATGCAAGTGGTGACGAGCACGTCGAACTGGCCCTCATCGCGACGCGGAGCGAGGAATTGAAAGGAGTTTTGCGGAAGTTAATCGCACAGGACAAGGCCTCCGACGCGTGGGCGGAGGATATCATCCGATTGGCGGCGACCGATTTGGAGAAAGCGAGCGCGCTCTACCGCGAAAAGTATCTTCCGGCACAACAAGAGAACATGTCGACCATTGACGACGCGCTGCGCCTCTCGTTCGCAGAAACGGATGCGCTGGGCGCAGCGGCCGACGGTGCTTCACTCCAGGCAGCGGAATTTGCGCGCATCGCGATCGTTATGTTCCTTGGCATCGGCGCGATCAGCGCGCTGTATCTCCGCCACGCGGTCGCAAAAGTCGTGCGCCGGTCCGAAGCCGCGGCGGAGGAAAACAAGGAGATGGTCGATCATTCCCTCGACGGCATTTGCTCGATGGATGCGGCGGGAAACTTTGTGCGCGCGAACGGCGCGTTCGAGCGCATTTTGGGTTATTCGGAGGCAGAGCTCCGCGGCCAGCCTTTCATCAAGCTGGTCCATCCCGATGATGTGGAGAAAACCGAGCGGGCCGCGGTGGAGTTGATGGCTGGCGTGAGCGTAAAAGATTTCGAGAACCGTTACATCGGCAAAGACGGCGTGGCTGTGAACATGATGTGGTCCGCGCGCTGGTCTGACGAACAGAAGCAAATATTCTGCATGGTCCGCGACGTGACGCAACGCAAGGCGGCCGAGAAGGCGCTCCACGATGCGGAAGAGAAATACCGCTCCATTTTCGAGAATTCGAATGAGGGCATTTTCCAAAACACACCGGAAGGCGCCTTTGTTTCCGCCAATCCAGCGATGGCCCGGATGCTCGGCTTCGATTCACCGGAGGAACTCACCCGCGGCCGCGGCGATATCGCGACCCAGGGTTATGTGGATCCAACCCTGCGCGTCAAATTCCAGCAAGCGCTGGAGGAGAACGGCTCCGTCACCGGCTTCGAGTACGAAGTTTATCGGAAAGATGACACTAAGATCTGGGTATCGGAGAGTACTCGAATCGTTCGGGACGCCGGGGGACGCGCTCTTTATTACGAAGGCAGCGCCCAGGACATCACCGAACGAAAGCGGGCGGAAGTGGAACGCCAGGTCATCTCTGAAATTGTGCGGGGAGTGATGACGACGACCAACCTCGGTGAGTTACTCGATCTGGCCTATCGCTCGATCGGCAAGTTCCTCTACGCGGAGAACTGCTTCGTCGCTCTCCACGATTCGTCCACCGATCTGGTGCATTTCGAATTTTGGATCGACAAGTTCGATCCGTCCCCTCCGCCGCAACCCGTCGGCGAAGGCCACACCCGGACCAGCTACGTGCTGCGGACCGGCCAGCCTCTCCTCCTGACCGACGAACTAAAAACGCGGCTCTTTGAGCAAGGCGAGGTGAAGCAAAGCGGCTCGGATTCCGCTTCGTGGCTCGGTGTGCCGTTGCGGACGCCGACGCGGACCCTCGGCGTCCTGGCCGTGCAGCACTACGAAGTGAAAAACGCTTACAGCCAGCGCGACCTGGAGTTCCTTTCCTCCGTGGGAGATCAGATCGCTCTCGCCATCGAACGGAAGCAGGCCGAGGAGACGCTGCAACGCAGTGAAGCGCGGTTGGCGGAAGCGCAGCGAGTAGCGCGCGTGGGCAGTTGGGAATGGGATTTGATCACAAAGAAGCTCACCTGGTCGGACGAGGAATTCCGGCTGCTCGGATTTTCTCCCGGCGCATTCGAACCGACCTACGAACATTATCTCGCGTCTGTTCACCCAGATGAGCGGCACGAGATCGTGACTGGCGACGATGCCGGCCTGAGCCACAAGAATTCCCTCGGATCCGATACCCGCGTGGTCTGGCCGGATGGTCAGGTGCGCATTCTCCACAATTGCGAAAACACGCTTGCGGACGAAACGGGGAAGATTATCCGGCTTTTCGGCACCTCACAGGATGTGACTGAGCTGCGGCAGAAAGAAAGCGAGCTGCAACTGGCAAAATCCGCAGCCGAAGCCGCCAGCCGGACGAAGAGCGAATTTCTTGCGAACATGAGCCACGAAATTCGCACTCCGATGAATGGCATTATCGGCATGACCGAGCTCGCGCTCGAAACCAGGCTCAATCGCGAACAGCGGGATTATCTCGGAATGGTAAGGAGCTCCGCGCATTCGCTCCTCGGCCTGATCAACGACATCCTCGATTTCTCGAAGATTGAGGCGGGCAAGCTGGAACTGGAATCGATCGATTTCGGCCTGCGCGATTGCATCGGCGGCATGATCAAACCGCTCGGCATCCGCGCGGATCAAAAAGGGCTGGAACTCGTCGCGGACATTTCCGCCGACGTGCCCGATCACCTCGTGGGCGATCCGATGCGGCTCCGCCAGATTCTCATCAACCTCACGGATAACGCGATCAAGTTCACCACGGATGGTGAAGTGGTGGTGAGGGTGATCAACCAGGCCGCGCCCAACGGCGAAAGCCATTTGCACTTTTCGGTTTCGGACACGGGCATCGGCATTCCTCCGGAAAAACAAAGCGCGATATTCGAGGCGTTCGCGCAGGCGGACGGATCGACCACGCGCACTTACGGCGGCACCGGGCTCGGGCTTTCGATTGCCTCAGAGCTCATTCGCAAAATGCACGGCCGGATTTGGATTGAGAGCAAAGTCGGCGAGGGCACCACCATTCATTTCACCGCCCGGCTCGGTGTGCGCCATACGCCGTCTCCCGCGATGCAGCGCGCCGATCCCGGCGATCTCGAGGGTTTGCGCACCCTCGTGGTGGACGATAGCGCGGTGAACC
>JBEEHO010000326.1:0-7265 GCA_041167425.1 Verrucomicrobiota bacterium
TCCGACCGTCTGGCGAAGGCAAAGGTGAATATCGAGTACGCGTATCTCGCCACTGGGGCTCATTCGAGAACAGGACTCATCATCCTGCGGACATCGAATACCGACACGACGATGGCGGCGTTGCGCGAGTTATAGCGGCTGCGACTAACGTTTAGCGCTGTAGCCGCGTCCCTGTGGGACGCGTGCATGTTGCTCCGCAGGGACGGCTACAGGATCCGTGACGGGCGAAGGCGCGCGGAAATTCTTAATCCGTTGCCAAGCGCAAAAGCGTAGAGGATAGAAACCACTCATTTTATGACGCCGGTAAAAATTTGGCTCGGCTATCCGTATCCGCTCGGCGCGACCTGGCTGGGCAACGGAGTTAATTTCGCGCTCTTTTCCGAGATGGCCACTTCGGTCGACCTCTGCCTTTTCGAAAGTCTCGAAGCGCCGCAGGAAAATATTCGCATCCCGATGACGGAACACACCGACCAGGTGTGGCACGTTTTCCTGCCGGATGTGCGGCCGGGCCAGCTCTACGGCTTTCGCGTTTACGGACCGTACGATCCGGAGCGCGGCATGCGTTTTAACAGCTCGAAGTTACTCATCGATCCATACGCAAAAGCGATCGCGGGCCAGGTGAATTGGGCGGACGAAATGTTTGGCTACGTCGTCGGCGGCGCGCAGGAAGATCTCGCGCGCGATTTCCGTGATGACGCCTGGGGCATGCCGAAAGCGGTCGTAATCGATAATGCATTCGATTGGGGCGACGACAAACGGATCGACACGCCGCTGCACAGTTCGGTCATTTATGAGATGCACGTGAAGGGTTTTACCCGGCTCTGCCCCGACGTGCCAGCGGAGCTGCGCGGAACGTATGCGGGCCTGGGGAGCGCCGGGGCGATTAAATATCTCAAGCAGCTCGGCGTGACCGCGGTGGAACTTTTGCCGGTTCATACCAAGATCGACGACAAAGTTTTGATCGATCGCGGGCTGCGCAATTACTGGGGCTACAACACGATCGGGTTCCTCGCTCCCGAAGCGCAATATTCGAGCAGCGGCGCGATGGGCCAGCAGGTTTCCGAGTTCAAGGAAATGGTGCGGAACCTTCACGCCGCCGGCCTCGAAGTGATCCTGGACGTTGTTTACAATCACACCGCGGAAGGAAATCACCTCGGGGCCACGCTCGGTTTCCGCGGGATCGACAACGCGGCGTATTACCGCTTATCGCCGGAAGATCCGCGGCACTACATGGATTTCACGGGGACGGGAAATACCTTTAACCTTCTGCATCCGCGCACGCTTCAGCTCGTCATGGACAGCCTGCGCTACTGGGTCAACGACATGCACGTGGATGGTTTTCGATTCGACCTCGCGTCCACTTTGGCGCGCGACGACAAGGGCGTGAACAAGCTGCACGCGTTTTTCGAAATCATTCACCAGGACCCGGTGCTTTCGCAGGTGAAGTTGATCGCGGAGCCGTGGGACGTGGGCGAAGGCGGATATCAGGTCGGAAATTTCCCTGTGTTGTGGGCGGAGTGGAACGGAAAGTATCGCGATGAAGTGCGCCGTTTCTGGAAAGGCGACGAGGGGCGCGTGGGCGAGATCGCCTACCGCCTGACCGGCAGCCCGGATCTTTATCAACACAGCGGGCGCCGTCCGTATGCGAGCATCAATTTCATCACGTCGCACGACGGGTTCACCTTGAACGATCTCGTCAGCTACAACGACAAGCACAACGAAGCCAACGGGGAAAACAACAACGACGGCGACAACAACAACAACTCCTGGAACTGCGGGGTCGAGGGGCCGAGCGATGATCCGGAGGTGAAAGAGTTGCGCGCGCGCCAGCGACGAAATCTTCTCGCCACGCTTCTTCTTTCACAGGGTGTCCCGATGCTTTACGCCGGCGACGAATGGGCCCGGACGCAGAACGGAAATAACAACGCGTATTGCCAGGATAATGAACTGAGCTGGCTCTCGTGGGAGCACAACGCGGAGCAGAAAGAGCTGCTCGAGTTCACCAAGAAATTAATCCAGCTCCGGCGCGATCATCCGGTTTTCCGGCGGCCGAAATTTTTCCAGGGCCGGCGGATCCGCGGATCGGAGATCAAGGATGTGATGTGGTTCAATCCCGGCGGGAACGAGATGAGCGATGAAGAATGGGCCTCGCCCTTCGTGCGCTGCCTCGGGATGCTGCTGAGCGGCGATACGATCGACGTGCTCACTTTCGAAGGCGAACCGATCCGGGACGAGACGTTTTTGTTTCTGATTAACGCGCATTTCGAGCCGATCCCTTTCGTTCTGCCCGGCCAGGAACATCTCGAGTGGACACTCATCATCGATACCGCCGAGGGACATGGATTTTTGCCGGAGCCGTTGAAGTTTGCTTCGGGCGACGATGTGGAAGTGATCGGGCGGGGGATGAAATTACTCAGGCTGGCGTCCGGTGCGCAGGCTCGGGCCCGGCACGAATCGTGGAAGAAACGCCAGGTGCAATTGCCGCATGAGCTGAAGCCGGCTGCGGTGACCGCAAAGCCGGCGGCGCCGAAAAAAGAGGCAGACGCGCCGGTCGAGGAGAAGTGACCGAGGCGCCGGCACGAATGATCAACGCGGCGATTTTCGATCTCGACGGGACGCTGGTCGATTCGAACGACCTTCATGTGCAGGCCTGGCAGGAAACTTTCCGGCATTTCGGAAAGGAAATTCCGATCGAGAGGCTTCGCGAACAGATCGGGAAAGGCAGCGATCAATACTTGCCGGTTTTCCTCAGCGAAAAAGAGCTGCGCGAGATCGGCAAGCAAATGGATGAATTTCGCGGGCAGATCTTCCAGAAAAAATATCTGGCGCAAGTGCGTCCCTTCCCACGTGTCCGCGAATTAATCGAGCGCGTGCACGCCGACGGGAAAAAGATCGCGCTCGCTTCGTCCGGAAAAGCGGATGAGGTCCTCCATTATCAGAAGCTGGCCGGAATAGAAGGACTGGTCGATGGCCAGACGACCGCGGATGAGGTGGCGCATTCGAAACCGAAGGCGGACGTTTTCATCGCCACGCTGCGCCTGCACGGTCACTTGTCGCCCGACCAAGCGATCGCGATCGGTGACACTCCGTATGATATCGAGGCCGCGAAGAAGATAAATCTAGGGACGATTGCGCTCCTCTGCGGTGGCTTCCCCGAAAACGATCTGCGCGACGCCGGTGCTCTCGCGATTTTTCGAGATCCGGCGGACCTTCTTGAACGCTATTATCAGTCGCCCCTTGCCGGATGAACTGGAAATTCACGTCAGCGCAGACAGATCACGAGAAACGAATCCATTAAGCGATCCAAAGTTCCGCGACTGTGCGAACAGTCCTTAGCATCATGACACCCACCTCTCTCATCATTGTCACCGACCGCGGCAGCCTCAAGGCTTACAAAGTATCGGAGACTCCCACGCGCGGGCCCCATCTGAAATTGGTCCAGGCCTTCGATACCACCGATGCGCACGGACGTTATCAGGATAAGCTCACGGACCAGGCCGGCGCCTTTCCCAGCGGCGCGGCTCCGGGCCAGATGAATTCCATGGCTGAGCGGACCGGGATCGACACCGAGAACGATCGCCGCATTTTCAAGCAGCTCGCTGACAGCATCGCCGAAATCGTCCAGCGGGAAGGAAAAGAGGGGTGGTCGTTCGCCGCGCCGGCCTCGATCCATGCGGCGGTTCTCGAATTGCTCCCGGCGGACGCCCGCGACCGGATCGTGGAATATGTGAAGTCCGATCTGGTGAAGATCGAGCCGGCGAAATTGCCCGCGCATTTTCGCTCGTTACAGCCGGTCTAGGATGGAACCAGCTTGCGGCTTGTTGTTTTGCAGTCGTGAAAGGGAAGCTTAGGCTGCGTCATGCAACGGCCAGTAAACATCACCTATCGGGGCGTCGAGAAATCGGAAGCGATCGACCAATTTGTTTTGGAGAAAGCGGCCCGGCTCGAAAAATTCTGCGATCACATCAACCGGTGTGACGTCGCGATCGAGCAGCCCAATCACGCGCATCAAAAGGGAAATCCCTTTCGCGTGCGCATTGATGTCACCGTGCCGCCGGGGCACGAACTGGTGGCCGAGGAGAAGCAGATGGACAACGGCGCGCATGCCGCGCTCACGAAAGTGATCCATGACGCGTTCAAAACGATGGAACGCCAGCTGCGTCATCTCGTGGAGAAGCAGCGGGGCGTGTAAATAATTCGTTTCGCGCGCGCAGAAATCTGCGGCGATGCCAGCTGGCCAACACCGGCCTTTCGCCCTACGCCGGTGCGCCGGTGAGGCCGCCGGGCAACGGTGGCACATCGGGAGCAACCACCACTTGCTTCGGTGGCTTGTCCGCCATTTTCTGGCCGGAGGCCGGGGGCGCGGGACCAGGCGGCGGATTCAGCAAACGCCCGTGCTCCATGATCTCTTTGATCTGCACGCCGTCGAGCGTTTCGAATTCCAAGAGTGCTTTTGCGATCACTTCGAGAGTCTGTCGATGCGTGGTGAGCGTCTTCATCGCGGTCTTGTAGGCATCGTCGATCAGCTTGCGCACTTCTCCGTCGATTTGTTCGGCGGTCGCTTCGCTGTAATCGCGGGACCGGGAAATATCCCGTCCCAGAAAAACGTAATCCTCGTGTTCGCCATACTCGACCATGCCCATTTTTTCGCTCATGCCCCATTCGCAAACCATTCGGCGCGCAATGGCCGTGGCCGTTTTGATATCGCCTCTGGCGCCGTTCGTGACATCGCCAAAGACAATTTCCTCAGCAACGCGTCCGCCCATGCCGACGGCGAGACCGGCGATCAATTCGTTTTTGCGATTGGTATATTTATCTTCCTCCGGCAGCCACATGGTGGAGCCGAGCGAGGGCCCGCGCGGAATGATCGTGACCTTGTGGAGCGGCTCGGTGTGCGGAAGTAATTCGAGCAGCAACGCGTGCCCCGCTTCGTGGTAGGCCGTGTTCGTTTTTTCTTTTTCGCTCAACGCCATGCTGCGGCGCTCCTTGCCCCAGCGGACTTTGTCGCGCGCTTCCTCGAGCTCGTGGAGCGTGATCCCCTTTAAGCCACGGCGCGCGGCGAGCAGCGCCGCTTCATTGATCACATTGGCCAGTTCCGCGCCGGAGTAACCGGGTGTGCCGCGGGCCACCACCTGGAGATCGACGCCTTCCGCCAGCTTCACTTTTTTCGAATGGACCCGCAGAATTTCTTCGCGGCCTTTTACGTCCGGCAGGTTGACCGTGATCTGGCGATCGAACCGACCCGGACGCAGGAGCGCGGGATCGAGAACATCCGGCCGGTTGGTCGCGGCGATGATAATCACGCCTTCCTGAGTATCGAAACCGTCCATCTCGACGAGGAGCGCGTTCAGGGTTTGCTCACGCTCGTCATGTCCGCCGCCGACGCCATGGCCGCGATGCCGGCCGACCGCGTCAATTTCGTCGATGAAAATAATGCACGGCGCGGATTTTTTCCCTTGCTCGAACATGTCGCGCACGCGGGACGCGCCGACCCCGACGAACATCTCGACGAAATCGGAACCGCTGATGGAGAAAAACGGAACGTCCGCTTCGCCCGCGATGGCGCGCGCGAGCAAGGTCTTTCCGGTGCCCGGAGGCCCTACCAGCAGAACGCCTTTCGGAATCCTTCCCCCGAGTTTCTGAAATTTTTTCGGGTCGCGCAAAAACTCGACCAGTTCCTGGACCTCGTCCTTGGCTTCCTCGACGCCGGCCACGTCTTTAAACGTGATCTTGTTTTTGTCGCGGGCGAGCATGCGCGCTTTCGATTTGCCGAAGTTGAGCGCGCCTTTGCCGGCCATGCGGATTTGCTGGCGGAAAAGGAAATAGAGCACGAGAAGGAAAAGCGCGATCGGCAGGAAACCAACCAGCGTCTGCGCCATCAGGTTTGACTCCATCTTGATCGCCGGCTGAATATTCGCCTTGGCGAGGCGATCCTGAAGGTCCGTGTTGTAATTCAAAAAGACCGTGGTGCGAAATGGAACCTGCTGCGCCCCGGCGGCGCCGATGCCCTGTTTGATATAATAGCCGCGCAAGGTTTGCGTCGGACGCCCTTCTTCCACCACGAGCTGCAGAGGGAAGTTTTTGTCGGTCGCGATTTGTTTGTTCTCGAGCAGCTCGAGGAAACGGTTATACGGCACTTCCTCGACGTTCGCGTAAGCGCCGCCCCGGAAGAGGACCGCCAGGCCGATGAGAGCGAAGGCAATGGCGATCAGAACGACGCCGCGCCAGTTAAAACTGGGCTCGCTGCCGCGAGGTTTGTTCTCCTTTTGGGAGTTGCGATCAGGTTGAGACATGGGCGTTGGAGCGCGCTGTAAGCGAGCGCGAAAAGGCTAACATGAAGGCTTTGGCATTGCAAAGAGCAGCCGCCAGGCCGGGCGATCCGGAGACGGCCTGCCCTCAGGCCGCTGGAGGAAAACCAGACCGTCAAACCCCGGCGCAAAGGCGCGGCGGCTCCAGCGATTGCGTTGCGCTGGCGCTGCGGTAATTTTCAGTTCCCTGAAATGACGGCCCTGAACCTAGTAGCGGACAAAATCGATCGCGCGGTCCAGCGCGTGACTCCGTTTGCCTACCGGATCCAGCGCCGGAGCCGCCGGTGGATGCGTCGCGCGCTTCGAAAACCCCGGAGCGTTTCGGAAGGTCCGAACCTGTTGCCGCTCCTCATCCAGGTGCTGGCCAGTTTTTCGAAGGCCGACGGCGTTCTGCTCGAGGAAGAAATCGATTCGAGCCTTGGCTTCCTTCGTTACGATTATCCGGAAGCGGTTTACTCCGAGCTGCGGCAGCTTTTTCGCCAGGCGCTTTACGAGCAGCAGGACCTTTCCGCGATGGCGCAAAAGCTCTCGGTGCAGCTCAGCGCCGATCGCAAGATCATGCTGGGCGTGCAGCTTTACGACCTCATCTCGCAGGCGGGGCTGAAGCAGGAGCAGGTCGTTGCCTTTTATTCCTTCATGTCGCAGCTCGGCATGGCCGCGCAGGCGATCGACATCGTTTATCAATTGAACGCATCCGAAGATTCGGATGCATCTGTTTATCAGCGTGGCGCGTCTCCTCTCGAATCGCTTTCCTTCGGAACGAATAGCGCGGCGGATGTGACCCTGAAAAGTCTGAGCGGGGGCGATCGGCTTCTGGCCTTTCGTTATCACGATTTGATCCTGCTCAAGAATTACACCGGACAGACGATCTCGGTCCGCGGCCGTCCGTTGTTGCGCGGCGGTTTCTGCCGCATCTATCCCGGGCAACGGATTCTGGTCGGCGACCAATTTCTCACG